>NZ_BAAFHL010000155.1:0-569 GCF_042849955.1 Chryseobacterium barbadense | reverse complement strand
GAAGTAGGAAAATCCTAAAAAATGAAGTAGACTACGGAATGTATGATTATGGGGCAAGGTTTTACATGCCGGATATTGCAAGATGGGGCGTAATTGATCCATTAGCGGAAATATATAGAAGACATACACCTTATAATTATACTATCAATAATCCTATAAGGTTTACTGATCCGGATGGAAGAACTATAAACGATCCGCAGAGCAAAAAAGAAGCTGAGCATACGCAAATGGGGCTCAATATGAGAAAAACCCAATTAGAATCGCAAAGGAATATGATTTACAGCTCCGCAACCGATAAAAATGGAAAAGTTTCTTTAAGTAAAGCTCAGAAAAAAGAAATAGGTAATATTAATTCGATGATTACTGAAGTTAACAAGTCTGTGAATGATATTACCGATATGATTAATGATAAAAATAATGATTATGTATTCAAAGATGCTTCATTGAATGGTGGACTACCACAAACGATGAGAACAGGCAGTGCAGAAGTAACTATTTATTTTGATGATTATGGTAACAAAGTACATGAAGGAAGACATGGTGGACAGATTGCTAGAAAAGAGTATGAT
>NZ_BAAFHL010000154.1:0-594 GCF_042849955.1 Chryseobacterium barbadense | reverse complement strand
ACGAAAATTTATTCGAACTGACGCAGTATTTACAATCTCTATAAAAAAATATTCCCGTCAGTTCGAGTAATTTTTTGTAATGCAATGAAGAAAAATATATCGAGAACTTTAAAACTGATTTCTCGATACGATTTTCTGCAAAATCTACTCGAAATGACGCAGCATTTACAATTTCTATAAAAAAATATTCCCGTCAGTTCGAGTAATTTTTTGTAATGCAATGAAGAAAAATGTATCGAGATCTTTAAAAACTATTTCTCGATACGATTTTCTGCAAAATCTACTCGAAATGACGCAGTATTTACAATCTCTATAAAAAAATATTCCCGTCAGTTCGAGTAATTTTTTGTAATTCAATGGAGAAAAATGTATCGAGAACTTTAAAAACTATTTCTTGATACGATTTTCTGCAAAATCTACTCGAAATGACGCAGCATTTACAATCTCTATAAAAAAATATCCCCGTCAGTTCGAGTAATTTTTTGTAATGCAATGAAGAAAAATGTATCGAGATCTTTAAAACTGATTTCTCGATACGATTTTCTGCAAAATCTACTCGAAATGACGAAAGGTTTTATATAAAAAGAAAATGCC
>NZ_BAAFHL010000153.1:0-625 GCF_042849955.1 Chryseobacterium barbadense | reverse complement strand
AAGGATGGCTTTCTCAGGAATATGTAATGGATCTTCAAGAATTACAGAGCAGGCTTTAGCCGATAATTATGGGAACAATAATGTAAAAAGAACCAATTTTGTATTCTTTAACCGACAAGGCATGGATGTTTATTACGACCCTAACGGTACGTATCCCGGGATTAATTGGGTTACCTTATTATCGGTAAATTATTACGATGATTATACTCCTACTGCTCCGGCAAGACCCGCCACCATCTTGGGAAAAACCACTTTAAGTGCTACGCCTGTTCAATATTCTTCGGGTGGGGTTGTTTCTTACAGAAGCATTAAAGGAATGCCTACTTCTTCCTATATTAAAAATATTGAAGATGATAACTGGACTGGGTCCCACATCTGGTATGATACGGAAGGAAGAGCCATAGGTTCTCATTCCATCAATCATTTGGGTGGTTACACCAAAACGGAAACAGAGCTTGATTTCGCCGGAGCGGTATTGCAGAACAAAACCTATCATAAAAGAGTAAATACTGATACGGAAAAAGTCATTACGGAAAACTTTGTATATGATGCCCAGAACAGGCTTCTTATCCATAAACACCAGATTGACAGCAATCCTGTGGAAGTACTAAGCCAGAATGTGTAT
>NZ_BAAFHL010000152.1:0-642 GCF_042849955.1 Chryseobacterium barbadense | reverse complement strand
ATTACGGAAAACTTTGTATATGATGCCCAGAACAGGCTTCTTATCCATAAACACCAGATTGACAGCAATCCTGTGGAAGTACTAAGCCAGAATGTGTATAACGACCTTGGACAGCTGGAAGTGAAAAAAGTAGGAAATACCCTTACTTCACCGCTACAAACGGTTAATTATACCTATAACATCCACGGTAAGCTAACGAAAATCAATGATCCGGATAACCTGGGTAGTGATTTATTCGGATATAAGATCAATTATAACCAGGTAGAAGGGCTGGAAACCCCTAATTCCGATTTTACCGATCTGAAGGTAAAAGCCAGATATAACGGGAATATTGCCGAAGTAGCCTGGAAAACCCTTACACAGGAAAATGAACCGCTTAAAAGATATGGCTATGTCTATGATAATCTCAACAGGTTAAGTGCAGGATTCTATCAAAAAGCAGGAAGTGAATCTGCTAAAGAATATTTTGAAAAGATTGAGTATGATATCGACGGAAGCATCACTAGATTAAAAAGATCGGAAGGAGTTGTATCCGGAAACAGCTTTGCCACCATGATCGATAACCTGAAATATGAGTATAACGGGAATAAGCTGACCAAAGTAACCGATGAACAGCAAAACCCGTCCGGTTATCCTTATATA
>NZ_BAAFHL010000151.1:0-701 GCF_042849955.1 Chryseobacterium barbadense | reverse complement strand
TCCTACAGGTATGTATCTCGAGTTAGGATATTTACTACAAAAAGGTAATGAGGAACAATACAAAGCATTTATTTTATTTGCCAAAACAAAAGATGGACAAAATTTCTTATCGAAATTCATGCAAAAAGGACAGAAAATCGAATACGGAGGTAAAACTATTTTCTCAACCAAAACTGACGGAGAATATCATAAAGCCGGGATTAATTTAGTATATACTGTAAAAAAAGATGTAAATGATAGGGGCAGCTATACAGAAATGCAAAATAATACAGATGGAACAGGGAAAAAAAATCAAGTTGTTTATTTGTCTAGAAACCCTCACGGAACATCTGGAAGTAATATATTTAATAATGTCGCTCATATTGCCCATGAATCTCTTTTTCATGCAGAGAATTCAGCAGAAGACAATTTAGATGATGGGTATTCAAATAATTCCACTATGCCTCAAATGTATAGAAAGTATGATGAAGTTGGTGGAACGCAAAATGCAGATCATTATTTTATATCACGAGAATTTATTATTAATCCTGATAAGACAAATGTTAACAAAGTGTATAATATTCTGAAATTTGCTAATGAACAATTAAAGCTCAAATTAGGAGCAACACAAATAAAAAAAGAAGTTTGGAACTTTGGAGGCTCAATCATAAAAGTAAATAAAGATGGAAAAGAAGTTTATAATACTACGTAGTTTTTTATTA
>NZ_BAAFHL010000150.1:0-810 GCF_042849955.1 Chryseobacterium barbadense | reverse complement strand
TTTGCCACCATGATCGATAACCTGAAATATGAGTATAACGGGAATAAGCTGACCAAAGTAACCGATGAACAGCAAAACCCGTCCGGTTATCCTTATATAACCACCCCGAACACTATTACGTACGATGCCAACGGAAATATGAGCACGCATTTGGATAAAGGGATTTCCTCCATCCAATATAATTATTTAAATTTACCAAGCCAGATCACCCAGAACTCTAAGGTAACAAGCTATACCTATAGAGCAGACGGGGTGAAAGTGAAGAAGTTCTTTGGAGATATAGAAACGAATTACCTGGATGGCTTCCAGTATAAGTCTACAAAACCATCCGAAGCGACCCCTCCCGGTGGTTTCACACCGGAACCGGATCCTAATGAAGTGGCAGAAATGAAGCTAAGGATCATTCCTACGCCTGAAGGGTATTATGATGTGCTTAGCAACCAGTATATCTATAATTTCACGGATCATTTAGGAAATGTAAGATTAAGCTATACGGATACCAATAAAGATGGGATCATCCAGCCAAGACAATACAAAGTTTTACAGTGTACCGGATCCGGATGGAGTCAAATGTGCATAGATTACTGGAAACCCGGGGAAATTGTAGAAAATAACAACTACTACCCTTTCGGGATGCTGCATAATTACACAGCAACCACTCAGAATGCTTACCAATACAAATTTAATGGCAAGGAGCTTCAGGAAAATGGTATGTATGATTATGGGGCGAGGATGTATATGCCGGATATTGGTAGATGGGGAGTGGTTGATCCGCTGGCGGAGAAAATGACTCGTCATAGTCCATATAAC
>NZ_BAAFHL010000149.1:0-1076 GCF_042849955.1 Chryseobacterium barbadense | reverse complement strand
CCTATCTTAATCAGAAGGCAGATCAAAACCAATTATGAAGTAAGCCTTGCCAATCAGGAAACAGCTTACCTGAATTTCAGAAAGACTGTTCTTACGGCTGGAAAAGAGGTTTCAGATGCCATAAGAGTGTTTTCCGTACAGGACTCATTCATTGAATTAAAAAGAAAAGAGTTGGAATCTTACAAAAAATCCGTTGATTATTCTCAGGAATTGGTGAACTACGGTATGGCCAATTACTTAGAAGTACTGAATGCGAGTGTAAACTCTTTAAATGCAGAACTTAATATTTCCAATGCGGAATACAATAAAATGAAAGCTGCAGTTGAGCTTTATCAGGCTTTAGGCGGTGGCTGGAAATAGTTGTTATATATATTTTTTAATCTTGTTAAGTGTGTGTTGAATCCTTCAATGCACACTTTTTAATTAAATAAATAAAAATGTCAAAAAGCATTAGTAGAGATTGCTGATAATGAAAATAATTTGCTGACCACCACTGAGGAAGCAGAAGAAAAAATTGCCAGCCAGTTTTTTCTGCAAGGAGCTTTACAACTGAAGAAAGCTACAGGATAACAAAAATAAAGCCTGCAAAATTTTTGCAGGCTTACTATATTTATTTTGTAAAAAATTATTCTTTTTCACCAGTCCACGATCCGGATCTGTCCGGTGTCGGTACCGAATTCCTCCAGGTCCCGCTTCCTTTTTCATTATCTTCTTCAACGGTCAACTTTCCTGTGAATTCTCCGTCAGCGGGAAGTCCAATCACTGCATTTAAATCTCCGGAAGTGTTCAGATGACCTGAAATATTATAATTTTCATTCGTGTCATCAGAGTGCATTGTTCCGGTCACTTTACCGTCACTTGCCACTACAATATACCAGGTCCCTTTCTCACTTCCTTCATAAGTTCCGGACCAGGTCCCGATAAAATCGTAAATGTTTTCTTCTTCTGAGCTGCATCCAATGAACAAAAATGCGGTGAATAAAAGTAAAAAAAGTTTCTTCATAGTTTTATAGTCATTGATGAAATAAATTCTAATAATAAAATCTGTGGAGAATACGGGGATCGAACCCGTCACC
>NZ_BAAFHL010000148.1:0-1090 GCF_042849955.1 Chryseobacterium barbadense | reverse complement strand
CATTACCTAAATGATCTTTATACTGGTAAATATACTTATTAATTGTGAAATCATAAAATCCTTCTGCCGTAGGAACAAATTGTAGCTCAGGATCAGGTTTTATCTGTAGTACATTATTAATAAAGGCTTCCTGTTCGTAAGCAAAATCAACAGGGCTATCCTGGTTATCTGGTGATCCCTGTGTTGTTAAATAATGAAATCCATCCAGATATTCAGTTATGATCCCAAATATCCCGTCTGGCTTTGTGATGTGAGTCAGCTTTCTGAGCTTGGTTCCATCTGCCCGGTACAGATAAAGCAGCTTATTCGTATTATTATTAATTCCAAAAGCATTGGGAAGGTTCAGGAAATTATATCCGATCTGATTAATCTGCTTGTCCGGCATATTGATCATATTGCCATTAGCATCATAACTAATCAAATTTCCACCGCCTTCATATCCGGAAGGGTTTCCGCTGCCATCATTAACAGTAATAAGCTTATTTCCTTCATAATTATAATACAGATCATCAATATGCTCAAAATTACTGCTATAGAAAGAAGGGGCGTTTCTCGATAAATGGGTGATATTACCGTTAAGGTCGTATTCTACTCCTTCATTATAATATTCATTGAAAGGAACGGTGGTATTAGGTGTTAAAAACACAGCATCTGTCAAACGGTTAAGCAGGTCATAATAATAGCTGTATCTTTTTAGCATGCTCTCGGTCCCGATTTCCACCCTTTTCTTCCAATCTACTTCGGCAATATTTCCATTATATCTTCCCGGGGAACTCACAGGGTTGGTATATTTAATTGCATATCCAAAGAGCTTCTCATCCAAATTTTCAGGATCATTGATCTTAGTCATCCAGCCTCTGATATTGTAGGTATAATCTATGCTTTGAAGATTGTTTCCTACTTGTTTATTAATTATTTGAGATAATTCATTATATGTATTATCTGTTAATAACTCCTGAGGTTGGCTATCTACCTGATGATAATGTTTTTTAAGCCTGTTCTGATTATCATACTCGAAAGTTTCGGTAATCACTGTTTCCGTATCTGAGCTTAGCCTTTTATGATAGGTTTTGGTTTGTAAAGCTACGCC
>NZ_BAAFHL010000147.1:0-1112 GCF_042849955.1 Chryseobacterium barbadense | reverse complement strand
ATTCAAATTCTATAGGGCTTGATTCATTACTAGGGGCTTTCTGGGTTTCAGATAATGAAAGCCGTCCAGATATTCTGTTATAGTCATAAATATACCATTTTCATTTGTGATATGGGTCAGCTTTCTGAGCTTTGTATCGTCTGCCCGGTACAGGTAAAGCAGTTTATTGATATTGCTGTTAATCCCAAAAGCATTGGGAAGGCTTAGATGATTATAGCCAATCTCATTGAAATAAGCTTATTTCCTTCATAATTATAATACAGATTATCAATATGCTTAAAATTACTGCTATAGAAAGAAGGGGCGTTTCTTGATAAATGGGTGATATTCCCGTTCAGGTCGTATGCAAGAGATTCACTGTAAAATTCATTCACAGGAACACTGCTCATATGGTTTCTTTAAAATAAAATTAGGACATTTAATCAATGTCCTAATTAGTTTATTAATTTCTCTTAATTTATTAGAGTACAGGAATTTTTTCTGATCTTTTTTATACTCTTAAAGCTAAAGAGGATAAGAATCATGTCCTAACAAAGGTAGCAACTCCAGGTGATTATTCGGAATCTTTACATATTGGATATAATATGGGTTTAAACTCATTACTATCTAAAAATAACAAAAACCACCGCAAAAGCAGTGGTTTATTTTTATCCACCACACGATACAATCGTGCGGTAGCGAGGATTAGGAACACTGCAATAATAATTATAGTTACCGGAGCTGTCATTGAACGTCATATTATCATTGTTCTGGATAATGCTTAAGGGCTTTTCTTCTTTGATTTCTTCCACCGGAACATCTAAAGCTTTAGCGAGTTTTTCCCATTCATCATCAAAGATTCTTACCTCGCCGTTTTCTTTACGGCTGTAGTTAGAAACATCTGTTGCCAGAATCTTGGACATATATTCCTGTGTGTAACCCCGCTTCTTTCTTAAGTTCTTTAGCTTTTCCATAAAATAATACTATTTGTGCCTAAAGCAAAGATAGATAATTTCAAAGATTTCTTAATAAAAATTATACTATGCTGTAGTTTCATTTCCCTAATGAAAACGAAACTCGTAATCTGTAATGCTTTTTGTCTATTTAATATCCAATATATTAATAGATTGAAC
>NZ_BAAFHL010000146.1:0-1112 GCF_042849955.1 Chryseobacterium barbadense | reverse complement strand
TGAGTGGAAATATATTCACTTTTAAACTTCTAACCTTTAACTTCTAATTTCTAAGAAATGAAAAAAATATTATTTATATTCCATATCGTGTTTGTAGCCGGATTGTTCTATGCACAAACGCCTACTGCTTCGCAGAACTATATCTATTCCAAAACCTATCTGTCTGAAGACGGAAGCAAAAAATCCGAAGCCGTACAATATTTTGACGGGTTGGGAAGGCTGAAACAAACTGTCTCGGTAAAATCCACCTCATCCGGTAAAGATTTAGTGATCCCTGTGTTCTATGATGAATTGGGAAGACAGGCGAAAGACTTTTTACCATTACCTATGGCAACAGCGAATTCGGGAATTCAAACCGTATCCGAAGCGGATATCAACTCCTATTATGGCGTTACCAATGCTTTTTCAGAAAAAGTATTTGATAGCTCTCCTTTTGGAAAAGTTTTGGAAGTGGCAGCTCCCGGAGATGCCTGGAAAAAAGGATCGGGACATACTGTACAATCCCAATATGAAACAAATGTTTCGGCCGATCAGGTGAAAAAATATGTGATTACTTCTTCTTGGGCAGATGCTACGCTTTCTCCATCTATTCCTACTGTGGAATGGTATGCTGAAAGCCAGCTGATGAAAAACATCACCGTTGATGAAGACGGGAACAAAAGCATTGCCTTCAAAAACTCACAGGGCCAAACCGTTCTGGCCAGAAAAATGAACGGCACCACTCCCGTAGACACCTATTACATTTATAATATCTACGATCAGCTTGCCTATGTGATCACTCCTAAAGCGGATCTGCAGATCTCTCAAAATGGAAATGTGGTTACCCAGACTATTTTAAATGAGTTTTGCTACCAATACAAATATGACAACAAAAACAGGCTGGTGGAAAAATATATTCCCGGTAAAGGCTGGGAATATATGGTGTATGATAAGCAAAATCGGTTAGTGGGCACTCAGGACCCTAATTTGAGGCTTCAAAATCAATGGTTATATACCAAATATGATGAGCTCGGAAGGATGGCTTTCTCAGGAATATGTAATGGATCTTCAAGAATTACAGAGCAGGCTTTAGCCGATAATTATGGGAACAATAATGTAAAAAGAACCAATTT
>NZ_BAAFHL010000145.1:0-1137 GCF_042849955.1 Chryseobacterium barbadense | reverse complement strand
CGCAATATCCGTACAGATGACCTGCTGAATTCCTTTCTGCTGATATTCAAGGATAAAATCAATAACATCTTTATCACTTTTTTCTAGCCATCCAGAAGTTTTTATCTTTCTGTTTTCACAGTCGGCTCCCAGAATGATCTTGTCTCTATACTTTGTGATCAGGTCATAACACCATTCCGGATTTTGCACTGCAATACTCCCTATCGTTATTTGTGAAGCTCCTGAATTAAAGGCAATTTCTACATCTTTCTGAGTTTTAAGCCCGCCTCCAAAGTCGATCTGCAATGAAGTTTCGCTGGCAATTCTTTCAATGACTTTTTGATTGACAATATGCTTTGATTTAGCCCCATCAAGATCAACTAGGTGAAGAAAGCAAATTCCATAGCTTTCGAATTCTTTGGCGACCTCTACAGGGTTTTCATTATATATTTTCTTGGTACTATAATCACCTTTTGAAAGACGTACACATTTACCGTCTATAATATCAATGGCCGGGATAATTCTCATTTTAAATCTTTAAAAAGTTTTGTAATACTTTATTTCCTGTTTTTCCTGATTTTTCAGGGTGAAACTGGGTGGCAAAAAAGTTGTTTTTCTGTAACGATGCACTGAAAGGCAGGATATAGTCGCAAACAGAAGTGGTATATTCGGAAAGCTCACCATAATAGCTGTGAACAAAGTAAAAATCATCTTCTTTCAAAGCTGAAAACAGCTCTGACTGCATGTTTGATATGGTATTCCAGCCCATATGAGGAACAATATATCCGGCAGGAAACTTTTTAACGTTAACATCAAAGATTCCTAAACCATTTGTATTTCCTTCCTCCGTATTTTTGCACATCAGCTGCATTCCCAGACAAATCCCCAGAACAGGCTGAGTCAATGCAGGAATAAGCTTATCCAATCCTTTCTCTTTCAAAGAAGTCATAGTGGAAGATGCTTCTCCTACTCCGGGAAAAATGACTTTATCGGCTTTTCGGATCAACCTGGGCTCATCGGTAATGATAGAATCCGCATTCAGCCTTTTTAAAGCATTCTGAACGGAGTTTACATTCCCGCCGTTATATTTTATTATGGCAATCATATTATAAGGTTCCTTTTGTAGAAGGGATATTAAAGTTTGGGTCAGACTGGTTC
>NZ_BAAFHL010000144.1:0-1182 GCF_042849955.1 Chryseobacterium barbadense | reverse complement strand
AAAAGCAGAACCTGAATATGAAAAGTGTGTGGCTATTTCTACAGATGCTTCTATTAAGAAAATGATGCTTCCCGGTGCTATTGCCATTATCTCACCACTTTTGGTAGGTTTTATTTTCGGACCTGAAGTATTAGGTGGATTTTTAGCAGGAGCTACTGTAAGCGGAGTTTTGATGGGAATGTTCCAGAATAATGCCGGGGGAGCTTGGGATAACGCTAAAAAGTCATTCGAAAAAGGAGTTGATATCAACGGTCAAACCTATTATAAAGGCTCAGAGCCCCATAAAGCTTCTGTAACAGGAGATACGGTTGGAGATCCGTTTAAAGACACTTCCGGTCCTTCCATGAATATTCTGATCAAGCTTATGTCTATTGTTTCGTTGGTTATTGCCCCTACTTTGGCCTCTTTGCATAAAGATAAGATCGATGCCAATAGAAAAGCAAAAATAGAAGCCTTAACTGGAGTTTCAGGGACACATTCTGGAAATATAACCTCAGAAAACGGAGCCGTAGTTTTGGCTCCGGTAGAAGTTAAAGGACACTTAAATGAAAGTGGCGATTTCGTATATGAAACCGGAAATGCTCAACAGATCAAACTTGAAGGTGGACGCACTATTTCTATGGGAGAAAATAGCCAGTTATACAGGCTTTACAATGATGTAAAGCAAAAGAATCAAGCTATTTTAGATTCTAACAAATGGTACACCATTGAAAATTTATACTTTGAAACGGGATCCAGTGATTTAAAAGAAGGTTCAGAAATTCAACTGAACAATCTAGCTGAGATTCTTAATGCTTATCCTGAATTAAGAGTGAAGTTGGGTGGTTATACCGATAATACAGGAAATGAAGAGAGCAACCTTAAATTATCTAACCTGAGAGCCCAAACCGCAAAACTGAAATTGTTAGAAATGGGAATTGCTTCAGACAGAATAGAAGCTGAAGGGTATGGATCTCAATATCCTGTTTGTGAAGCGAATGATACAGATGAATGTAAAGCAAAAAACAGGAGAATTGATGTAAGAGTCCTTGCTTTGTAATAAAAGTCAGATAAAAAATATAAGCACCGCTTTAAGTGGTGCTTTTTTATTATAAGTTTTTCTTCAAGTGTTCTAAGGCCTGGATAATCAGATCATCCTTCTTGGAAAAGCTAAATCTGATGTAATTGGAATCTTGTCTGGAG
>NZ_BAAFHL010000143.1:0-1393 GCF_042849955.1 Chryseobacterium barbadense | reverse complement strand
GTTCAGGACGGTGATATCATGCACTTCAGATTCAACGTATAAAAAAATATTAAAGTTAGTTATAGTAATTAAAAACGCTTCCATCATTTTTTGGAGGCGTTTTTGTTTGAGAAAGTCTTGAGCTTAGTTAGTATTAGTCCAAAGTTGAGTATTGATCTTGAAAAATAAGCCTTCGTTTTCCAATTCAAACTGATCGTTTTTTTGATTTTTTGGGTTGTTGATCGCAATAAATCTTACCACCCCGTTTTTCTGTTGTCTGTAAACATCTATAATGGCATAGTCTTTATAAGGATAACGATATAAAAGTCCGTTTCCCATGTCCTGATCAGGTTGTTTTGATAATTGTCCTTTAATATTTTCCAAACTCATATTTTCATAGAAAAAACCCACTACATTATTATAAATGCTTGTTTCGGTGTAAGTAAAAAGAACTTGTTCCGGCTTTTCATTAAGGTTGCCCAAAAGATGTTTAATATCTGAATTCTTAAAAAAAACAAATTTTTTATTGATGTTCTCAAACTCATAATCTCCATAAAAGTTAATCCCTAGGGATTCGCCTTTAAGCTCAATAACTCTTGTAGATAAGCTGTTTTCTTTGTCGCTTATTTTTTTTGAATCCATTACTTTGATGTAATTTGTACAGGAGGTCATTGTCAGAGCGACCATAACAGGTATTATTCTTTTCATAACATGGATATTGGTGTACTACAATATAGCAATAATTGTTCTTATTTCAAAATTGGAATCATGCATCAGGATTTGTATAGAACTATGTATATTTGAATTTTACAAATCCTATTATTATGGAAAAGATCGCTCACACCTCTCTGGAAGATTTTTACCGGGAAATGACCGCCAAGCTTGGAAAAGATCTGGAAAGCATTTTTCCGAAAGGACTTCATAAAGATATAGGGCACTTCAATATATTCGATATTGCCCCTACTCTTGAAAAAGTAAAAGCAACCTCCGAAATGCCCTACAACAGAAGGAAATATTATAAAATAAGCCTGATCAGAGGGAGGAACCGTGCGGAATATGCAGACAAGATCATCGCCATCAAAAAAAATGCATTATTGTTTGCCACTCCTAAAGTACCTTACCATTGGATTCCTGAAGACCCTGATCAGTCAGGGAGCTTTTGTGTTTTCACAGAAGATTTCTTCATTAAGGATGGCTCCCGGAGTTCTTTTGAAGACCTTCCTTTGTTCCAGCCGGGTGGTGTTCCGGTTTTTGAGATTGATGATGCACTGGCGGATGAAATAGAATTCTTGTTTTCTAAAATGAAGAAGGAAATTGCTTCCGATTATATTTTTAAATATGATCTTATCAGAAATTATGTGGTGGAACTGATCCATTATGGTCAAAAGCTGCAGCCTGCAACCAAGCTCTCCAC
>NZ_BAAFHL010000142.1:0-1474 GCF_042849955.1 Chryseobacterium barbadense | reverse complement strand
AACTATGCTTTTTCTTACAGTCTTTTAGGAGAAAGTGCTACAGGAGGGATCTTATCCCAGCAATATATACTTGCTGACGGAGGGTTCAAATCATTTATCCCCGGTACTGTTAACCAATGGATCACCTCTTTTAATGTGGATTCCAGTGTATGGAAAATTTTCCATGTATATGCTGATGTCGGAATATATAAAAATAAAAACGCTTCTACCCAGTTTATCTGGGACAGCGGTATCAAAGTAAGAGTAATCCCTGATTTTCTTGAAGTATACTTCCCTATTCAATCCTCTTTAGGTTTTGAGCCTTCATTTAAAGATTACGCAAAACGCATACGGTACACTTTAGTTTTAAACTTGGGAGCTGTAATCAATGCAGCAAGAAGAGGTTGGTATTAAATAAAAATATCATAGAAAAAAAGTCAGGCATTCTACGAATGCCTGACTTTTTTATTTTTAAGCCTTAAAGAATTAGTCTTTTAAGATTTTCTGAGAAACCGGCTGGTTATTTACCGTACCTGTAACGATATAGTTTCCTTTTGTTAATTCAGCCACA
Source organism: Chryseobacterium barbadense (assembly GCF_042849955.1). NCBI lineage: Bacteria > Pseudomonadati > Bacteroidota > Flavobacteriia > Flavobacteriales > Weeksellaceae > Chryseobacterium > Chryseobacterium barbadense. The sequence goes on along the minus strand of NZ_BAAFHL010000142.1, from coordinate 924 downwards.
TTTAAGATTGTAGAATCTTTTGCAGAAGTTTTTACAACCTGTCCGAACATATTATAGATCTTAACATCTTTCACCTGAGATCCGAAAACGATTTCATCATCCGTAACGAAAGAATTTTTAATAAAGCTTCCTTTTACGTTTTTGATGTCAGAAACACCTAGAGTTGTGCTGGTTCCGGTTAGTGTTAAGTCATCAAGCCTCCACTGGGTAGTATTAGTATTGGTAAATCTGATACTCAAACTTGTTGTAGATGGAATGGTGCCAGTTGGAGTAATTAAAATGTAACTATTTGCAGTTCCTGTTCCGGTAGGTCTAGTATAAGTTAATGGTGTCCAAGTATTTCCGTCAGCACTTACTTCTACAGTTAATTCATTACTAGCGGCATTTGTTGACTTTAATTGTCCGAAACTCATTTGAATATTAGAGTAATTTGAAGTATTAATCCCACTAATCACGAAATTTGTTCCAGCAGTGCTTGTGAAAAATATGTTACCTCCACCTGAAGCACCAGTGTATCCTGAAGATGCACTCGTTACTCTAACATCAGCAGTTCCTGAATAAGTGACAGGACTTCCATTTTGAAATGTGTTTGCTGCTATTGCAGTAGTAGTTGTGGGCGTCCCCATATTTTCAGAATAAAAGGTTGTTTGTGCAAAAGCAGTAACGCTCATCATTACTGTTGCAAAAAGTGAATAAAACTTTTTCATAATCTATTTTTTTGATATTATTAATTTATAAGACAAAATTACGTCTATTTTTCAATCCAAAACAATAATCGGGTTAATTTTTTGTTAATAATACTAAAACCTTTACCATTAACATTTTTTAGTTATTTTTACCAATTATTTTACAGAGGGCTTGCGAAATTATCTTCTAATATTCGTGTTTTTTTTCATGGGCATATTTTCGGGTAATGCACAAATA
>NZ_BAAFHL010000141.1:0-1476 GCF_042849955.1 Chryseobacterium barbadense | reverse complement strand
CCTTTAGACTGCCAGTCTAACGCTCTAGCCAGATGAGCTAATTCCCCATTTTTTCATTCCACATTTTTCGAAGCGGTACAAAAGTAAGTATTTAAACGAGATGTGCAAACATTTTATTGAATTTTATTTAACAGGAATGCAAATTATTTATATAATAATTATTTTTTTAAGAATACTTCATCGGAAAATTAAAAAAGTAAAAGCTCGATAAGCAAAGGAGGTTAAACAAATCCCATTCTCATTATTTTCCCGTCTTTTCTCAATGCCATAAAATGCAGAAGAAAATCATCAGTAGAAAAATGCCGCTCAAAGGCAACTTCTTGTTGGGTGCCGAGAAGCAGCTTATCTTCAAAACTTTCAGTCAGATAATCTTCAAAATCAATCTTCAAAGTCAGAATACTGACTTCATGAGCATTGAAATCTTTTCCAAAGTGAAGACTCTTATCCCATAATCCAAAAGAAATAGTTGCTTTATTCTCTATATTAGGAATGTTTCCCCATTGAAAGCCTTTCAGGAGAAGCATCCCTTCATCGGTGGACAGTCCGTTTTGTACTGTTCTTTTACCTCTTCCTGAAATATGATCACAATCTTTTATTTCTGTCATCAGCTTAGCAAGCTTCTGATAGAGTAGAGGATCGTCCGCTTCCTTAAGATAAGAACTCAAAGCCTGCCTTATCGTTTTCCCGATCTTGGAACAGTGCCCAAATTCTGAACTATTCTGCCTAACTTTTTCATAAGCAGGATTCTTCTTAAAAGCCGTTTTATTGAACCCGCTTTTTTTCCGAACCACATTCTTGCCGTTCAGTGTATAAAAAACAAGGTCTCCAACAGAGCCTTTTAGTTTGATTAAACTTTCATAAGTTGCCATGTAACGAAATTGGATTCAAATATAGTGATAATTAATTAAATATGAAGTTTTAACATATATTTATAGTATAGTTGTAGTATAGTTTATATATAATTAAAATATAATATGTATATTTGTAAAATATTTGATATCACATTAAAAATCAGTTCAATATGAAAGCGGCTTTCATTCAAAATACGAGAAGAATACACCAGTTGTCAGTTATTCTGATGGCTTCATCCGTCATCGTTTCCTGCGGAAGCTCTAAAAGCGCATCTGCTGCTAAAAGTAAAAACACTAAAACGGTTGTTAAATCTGAAAATTTGAGAAAGCTGGATTCAAAATTTGATGGAAAAATTTCAGGCTCTATTAAAGATATTCTGAAAGATGCTGAAAAATATATCGGTACTCCGTATAAATTCGGAGGCAATACTTCTTCAGGATTCGACTGTTCCGGATTTACCGTAAAAGTTTTTGAGGAAAATGATCTGAAATTGCCCAGAAGATCGTCTGATCAGGCGGAAGCAGGGAAAAATATCGATATCAGAGATGTAAAGCCGGGTGATCTTTTATTCTTTGCAACGGCAGGTGGAAGCAGGGTTTCTCATGTAGGAATTGTTCATGATAT
>NZ_BAAFHL010000140.1:0-1635 GCF_042849955.1 Chryseobacterium barbadense | reverse complement strand
ATACCTATCCTTCCTACAGCTTTAATCCTGCTTTCCCGGGAACCATTTACGGAAAACAAACTTTAACGGATGATCCAGCTTCCACAGGAAAAAGTACTAAAAGTTTACCTGTAATGACTTTTGTGAAAAATATTGAAGATGATAACTGGACAAAGACCTATAACTATTATGATCTGAAAGGAAGAGCCATAGGTTCGCATTCCATCAATCATTTGGAAGGGTATACCAGAACAGAATCCGATCTGGATTTTACAGGAGTGACTCTACAAACAAAGACTTATCACAAAAGGTTAAGCTCCGATACGGAGAAAGTGATCACGGAAACTTTTACATATGATAATCAAAACAGGCTTTTAGTTCATAAGCACCAGATAGATAGCAATCCTGAAGAAATTTTAGCTCAAAACAGCTATGATGAGCTATCTCAGCTTTCTCAGAAAAAAGTAGGGGGAACGAACATGGCCACTCCGCTTCAAAGCATAGAGTATGCTTATAATATCAGAGGCTGGATGACCAAGATCAATGATCCTGCGAATCTTGGAAATGATCTTTTCGGATATAACATCAATTATAATCAGGTTGAAGGATTGGAAACACCCAATTCTGATTTTCCTTCTTTAATGGTGAAGCCTAAATACAATGGAAACATTGCTGAAGTATCCTGGAAAACCCTTACACAGGAAAATGAACCGCTTAAAAGATATGGTTATGTTTATGATAACCTCAATAGATTATCAGCAGGTTTCTATCAGAAAGCGGGATATGAAACGGCTAAAGAATACTTTGAAAAACTGGATTACGACCTTAATGGAAATATTACAAGATTGCAAAGGTCTGCGGAATTATTATCAGGAAATAGTACTGCTCTGGCAATAGACAATCTTAAATATGATTATATAGGAAACAGATTAATAAAAGTTACCGAAGAGCAAATAGGAAATAGTAATGGATATCCATATTTATCAACTCCTAGTATCATTGGATATGATGATAATGGAAATATGACAGATCATCTGGATAAAGGGATTTCCTCAATTCAGTATAATTATTTAAATTTACCCAAGCAGATTACCCAGAACTCTAAGGCAACCAGCTACACTTACAGAGCAGACGGAGTAAAAGTGAAGAAGCTCTTTGGAGATATAGAAACCTACTATTTGGATGGTTTCCAGTACAAGTCTACAAAGCCGTCAGAACTAAATCCGGGAGGAATTGGTATTGAAGATCCTAATGAGGTGGCCGAAATGAAGCTAAGAATAATCCCGAATTCTGAAGGCTACTATGATGCTCTTAGTAATTTATATATATATAATTTTACGGATCATCTGGGAAATGTGAGACTGAGCTATACGGATACCAATAAAGACGGGATCATTCAACCGAGACAATATAGGGTAAGTGAATGCGACGGGCCTTGGGATCCCTGGAATCCACCTAACTGTATTGATTATTGGAAACCAGGTGAGATTGTTGAGATTAATAATTACTATCCTTTTGGATTATTACATAATTATACTTCAACTACTCAGAATGCTTATCAATACAAGTACAACGGAAAAGAGTTGCAGGAAACAGGAATGTATGATTTTGGGGCGAGGATGTATATGCCGGTTATTGGTAGATGGGGAGTGGTTG
>NZ_BAAFHL010000139.1:0-1653 GCF_042849955.1 Chryseobacterium barbadense | reverse complement strand
AATCTGTATATCTTTCCACTTCATAAGCGGCTTTATAGGTGTCTCCTACCTTCCACACAATTACAGCCCCGATCTCAATAGGATTTCCCATTTTATCATTTACTTTTAACGTCTGGCCCTGTAAGTTTTCGGAACGGAGGCTTATTTTCTGGGAAGAGTACAAAGGATTAATAAAAAACAATCCGTTTTCTTTTACGGTTCCCACATATTTTCCGAAGAAGTTCAAAACTCTGGAATGGTTTGGTTGAATAATCATTAATCCTTTCAAGAAGAAGCAGGAAAGAATAAAGCAGAGTAAAGCGAAAACAACATAGGTAATGTTTCCGTCTATTCCTTGTATAAATAAGTAAACAGAAGCTACAAACAATACTAAGCAAATAACTAATGTCAAATAGCCTGACATAGGTCTTAAAGTTTTTTCCATGATTGCCAATTTTAAATTTGATATTATTTTGATATCATAAAGATATACATAAGTTTTGAATGATGCGTTATAAATGATGAATTTTTTTGAGGTTCGGATTCATGGTTTTGTAATACGAGGATTCTGATAAAATATCGTTCCTCAAAACCCGAAATAAAAAATCCCGGAAAGTTATTCCGGGATCTGTATTATATTTTACATTTTATTTTTTCGTCAATACTTTGAACTTAAAGTAAGAAAGAACTGATAAAAGAATCATCGTTGATACGCCTATATATACCCATGCCGGAACCGGAACCGGATCTCCGGCTGCATAAGAGTGGAGCCCGCTTAGATAATAGTTAACTCCGAAATACGTCATTACCATTGAACAGAATGCAAACATGGTTGCTACGTGGAAAGCCCATCTGCTTCTTAATCCCGGAACCAGTCTCATGTGAAGAACAAAAGCGTACACCATAATTGAAATGAAGGCCCATGTTTCTTTAGGATCCCAGCTCCAGTATCTTCCCCATGATTCATTCGCCCAGATTCCTCCTAAGAAGTTTCCTACAGTAAGAGCGAAAAGTCCGATCGTTAATGACATTTCAGAAACAATTGCTAATTCTTTTAAGGTAGTATCGTGATGTAATTTATAGGTTCCTTTATTGGAAATAATATAGAATACCAATGAAATTACGGCAATAATCATGGAAAGGGCAAAGAACCCATAGCTCGATGTAATAATAGCTACGTGAACAATTAACCAATATGACTTCAATACAGGTACAAGCGGTGTAATCTGCGGATCAAGCGCTGAACCTCCGTGTGCAAATCCCATCATAATTACGGCTACCATAAATCCGGCTGCAGGAATCAATGCATTTGAGTTTCTATACAATAGCAATCCGGCCGTAATCCCTACCCATGAGATAAAGATAATTGCTTCATACCCGTTACTCCAGGGTGCATGTCCGGAAATATACCATCTTGCCACCAATCCTAAGAAATGGCATAAATATCCGATTAATCCAATCCCTATAATGCCTTTAATAATCTTGTTTAAAACTTTATTTGGCTTAAATAGTTCCACAAATCCTAAAATAAGCAGCAATCCACCGATTAAGGTATAAAAAATCAATAATTTGAAGTTAATATTCACCTTATTCATGAACACTTCCAAATCCACTTTAGATTTGGCCGGAACTACAGCTTTCCCCCACTTTTGTTGGTAATCTGACAGTTTTGCC
>NZ_BAAFHL010000138.1:0-1771 GCF_042849955.1 Chryseobacterium barbadense | reverse complement strand
GATATTGCGAGAGATGGAATGTTGGAAGGTCCGTCAACCGATTTATATCAAGAAATTATTCCTAAAACCGATATCCAGCTGGTTGCAAGCGGAGGAATTTCATGTATGGATGATATTCTAAAAATGAAAGAAATAAGCTGTTCCGGAACCATTATCGGAAAAGCTATTTACGAAGGGAACATCTCATTACAACAACTTCAAAATTTTATGGAAAATGCTTAAAAAAAGAATCATTCCTTGTTTGGATATCAAAGACGGAACAACGGTAAAAGGAATTAATTTTCAAGGGCTTAAAAATGCAGGAGACCCCATTGAATTAGCTAAAAAATATGAGAAAGAAGGGGCTGATGAATTGGTTTTTCTTGACATTACAGCCACCATTGAAGAAAGAAAAACATTTGCCGAGCTCGTTAAAAAAATTGCTTTTCAACTGAGCATTCCGTTTACGGTAGGAGGTGGCATTGCATCGGTTGAAGATGTAAGAAAGCTTCTGGAAGCCGGAGCCGATAAAGTAAGCATCAATTCTTCTGCTGTGAAAAATCCGCAATTGATTTCCCATCTGGCCCATGAATTTGGAAGCCAATGTATAGTAGTGGCTATTGATACGAAGCATGTTGGTGAGGAAGACCGGGTGCATATTAAGGGAGGGCGGGAAATTACTGAGCTTACGACGGTAGAATGGGCCAGGAAGGCAGAACTTCTGGGAGCGGGAGAAATTCTGCTGACATCCATGGATGGAGACGGAACCAAGAATGGATTTGACACCAGAATTACCAATTTGGTTTCAGAAAGCATCCATATTCCTGTGATTGCTTCCGGAGGTGCAGGAAGTATCAATGATTTTGAAGAAGTATTTCAACAGACAAAAGCTACAGGAGCTCTGGCTGCAAGTGTTTTTCACTTTGGTGAAATTAAGATCAGTGAATTAAAAAATAAATTAAAAACAAAAAATATACCCGTACGATGACCATAAATTTTGAAAAATCAGGAGGGCTTGTTCCGGTAATTATCCAAGATAATAGAACGCTTCAGGTATTGATGTTGGGTTACATGAATGAAGAAGCCTTTGAAAAAACAAAAAAGGAAAATATTGTAACTTTTTTTAGCCGTTCCAAAAACAGGCTCTGGACAAAGGGTGAAGAATCAGGAAATTTTCTTGCCGTAAAAAGTATAGATATAGATTGCGATCAGGATACCATTCTCATTAAAGCAGTTCCTAAAAATGTAGTGTGCCATACCGGAAATTTCAGCTGTTTCGGAGAGAAAGATTCCAAAGGGTTTTTATATGAACTGGAGGATAAAATATCATCCAGGATTGATGGAAAAGTGGAGAATTCTTATACCTATTCATTATATCAGAGAGGAATTAATAAAATGGCTCAAAAAGTAGGCGAGGAAGCGGTAGAACTGGTGATTGAAGCCAAAGATAACAATGATGATCTCTTAAAAAATGAAGCGGCGGATTTGTTGTATCACTTTTTGATTTTATTGAAGGCTAAGGGAATTGCAGTTAAGGATATTGAAAGCGTTTTGGAAAAGAGAAATCAATAATAAAACCCAACCCTTTAATAAGCTTGTAAAGGAAATATTTTGTAACCAATCTATAAAATTGCATCTTAAATATAAGACGATATAGTTTGTCGCTTTGCTGAAATAGCTTTGCATGCAGAATGAAAAAAGAAAAACACTAATGCGTGATAAACTTCATATTAAATCTAATTAATGAAATTTTAATACGTGCTAAAATTTGTTAAATTTGTAAGATTTTATT
>NZ_BAAFHL010000137.1:0-1987 GCF_042849955.1 Chryseobacterium barbadense | reverse complement strand
GTTTTCCTGGATACCAATGAAAACCCGTTCGGAAAGTTCAACCGTTACCCGGATTCTACGCAAAAAGAGCTCAAAAATAAGCTCGCTAAATTAAAAAATATTCTTCCGGATCAAATAGCCGTAGGAAACGGCAGCGATGAACTTATTGATCTGATCATCAAGATTTTCTGTGAGCCTAAAAAAGATTCCATTCTGATGATGAATCCTTCTTTTGCCATGTACGGATTTTATGCAGCCATTAATGAAAACAAGGTTGTTAAATTAAATCTTGATCAGAACTTCGAAATTGTAAGAGACGACTTTATAAAGATCACCAATGAACTTCAGCTAAAAATATTTTTTTTATGTTCCCCCAATAATCCTACGGGAAACAGTATTGAAGATATTGAATTTTATGTTCAGAATTTTAATGGAATAGTGGTCGTTGATGAAGCGTATATTGAGTTCTCTGATCAAAAATCCAGCATAGAACTGCTGGAAAAATATCCTAATCTCATTGTCCTGCAAACGTTTTCCAAAGCTTGGGGAATGGCAGGAGCAAGAGTAGGAACGGCCTATGCATCAAAGGAGATCATCAGATTGATCAATACGGTAAAAGCGCCTTACAATACCAATTCTTTAAGCCAGGAACTTGTCATTAAATCTCTTGACGATCAAAACGAATTTGAGCAAAATGTAAAAGAAATTCTTGATGAAAGAGCCCGCTTAAAGCTGGAATTTGAAAATATTGAATGTATTACTAAAGTATTTTCCACTGATGCTAATTTCTTTCTGATTGAGTTTGATGATGTTGAAAAGGTCTATGAAAATCTATTAAAGCAGGAAATTTTAACCAGCAAAAGAGCTCCGCAAATCCCCAATTGCATAAGGATCAATATCGGAACTGTGGAAGAAAACAATCAACTTATTGCCACATTAAAAAATATCATGCCATGAAAAAAGTACTATTCATTGACCGGGACGGAACGCTGATCATAGAACCGGCGGATTTTCAAATTGATTCGCTGGAAAAACTGGAATTTTATCCGGGAGTATTTCAGAATCTTTCAAAAATTGCCAAAGAGTTGGATTATGAACTGGTCATGGTAACCAATCAGGATGGTTTGGGAACAGAAAGCTTTCCATATGAAGATTTTATTACTCCTCATGAAAAAATGTTAGAAGCGTTCAGGAATGAAGGCATTATGTTCAGTGATATTCTGATCGATAAAAGCTTTGAGCATGAAAACCTGCCCACAAGAAAACCGGGAACGGGCTTGTTGGGAAAATATCTCTACGGAAACTATGATTTGGCCAATTCTTATGTGATCGGTGATCGGGTGACGGATATTCAATTAGCTCAAAATCTTGGATGCAGCGCTATTTTTATCAGTGAAAATTCCAATGAAAATGCAGCATTAACTACAAAAAACTGGTCTGAAATCTATCAGTTTTTAAAGCAGATTCCGAGAAAAGCTAAAGTTTCCAGGAAAACCAATGAAACAGCTATTGAAATTGAGGTCAACCTTGATGGAAACGGGCATTCTGACATTTCTACCGGGCTACATTTCTTCGACCACATGCTGGAACAGATTTCAAAGCATGGAAATATAGATTTGAAAATTGATGTCAGAGGAGATTTACAGGTAGATGAACATCACACGATGGAAGATGTGGGAATTGTATTGGGAGAAGCCATTTTGAAAGCTTTAGGCCAGAAAAAAGGAATTGAAAGATATGGTTTCCTTCTTCCGATGGATGACAGCCTTGCATGGTCCGCTATAGATTTCGGAGGAAGACCCTGGTTCGTCTGGGAAGCTGATTTTCAAAGAGAAAAAATAGGTGATGTTCCTACGGAAATGTTTTCTCACTTTTTTAAATCCTTCACGGACTCTTCAAAATCAAATCTGAATATACGGGCAAAAGGAGATAATGAGCACCATAAAATAGAATCTATTTTCAAAGCATTTGCCAAATCGATAAAAATGGCAGTGAACCAGTCTGACCC
>NZ_BAAFHL010000136.1:0-1990 GCF_042849955.1 Chryseobacterium barbadense | reverse complement strand
CAAAAAGTCTGGGATATTCTTTGGGGACAGGAAACCTACACTCAATGGACCCAATTTTTCAGTCCGGACAGTTCGGGTTCAAAAATGAAAACAGATTGGAAAGTAGGCGGAAAAACCTATTTTCTGAATGCCAATGATGAAGGCATGGTTTCAACCATAGACAGTTTAGAAGAACCCAACCAGATTGTTTTTAAACATTTGGGAATGGTAAGCAATGGAGTGGAAGATACCCAAAGCAAAGAAGTAATGGAGTGGAGCGGGGCTCAGGAAAAATATTTTTTAACAGATCTTGACGGAAAAACAAAACTCCATGTGGAGGTACAGGTTGATAAAGAATGGGAAGAACATATGAATACCGGTTTCACCAAAGGATTGGAAGTAGTGAAAAATCTTGCTGAAAATTCATGAAACTCTTAGTTATTCTTTTCGGAACTTTTATTCTGGCTTTGTTGGGAACCAAAATTTTTCAGGGAAGCTGGAATTTTTTATTTTCAGGAAATCTGGGAATGGCTGTTTTCATCATTTTTACAGGACTTTCCCATTTTAAATTTCAGAAAGGAATGGAGATGATGATCCCTGACTTTATTCCGGGCAAAATGTTCTGGGTTTATTTCACAGGAATTATTGAAATAGCAGCCGGAATAGGTTTAATGATCCCCTCGATCCGGGAAACAACAGCTATCTTGCTAATTATTTTTTATGTGTTGGTCTTCGTTGCCAATATCAATTCGTCAAAAAAGAATATTAATATATTCAAAGCAGATTATACCGGTCCCGGAATGAAATATCTGTATACGGAAAGAATCCCTATGCAGATTATTCTCATCCTCTGGACGTGGTATTTTGGAATATATTTGTCTTGAAAGCTGACAAATTTTCAGGTAAATAAAACGGAAAGTATTTTGCTTTCCGTTTCTTGTTTCATATCCGAATATCCATTTGTCATTCAGAATGAAAAGCAACGGAATGAAGAATCTCTTGTATTTAGCCGTTAGAAGATTCTTCACTTCGTTCAGAATGACAGGAAAATAAAAATATTCATTTAATATAAAGAATTAGAAAATATTTTAAATTTATTAAAGTAAAATAAAAAGACTGATCGTCATAGCAATATGGAGGTTGTCGAAAAAATAACAATGCCACAGAAGGACAAGGAAAATATCATTGCCCAAACCGTTTCTAAGTACGGAGGAAAGCTGATGTCCTATATTCGTCCCAAAGTGAAAAACACCGAAGATGCGGAAGACATTCTGCAGGAAGTGTGGTATCAGTTCAGTAGTCTTACCAATCTTTCCGAGATTGTGAACGTAGGAGGTTGGCTGTACAGGGTTACGGCAAACAAAATTACGGACCGTTACCGTAAAAAGAAAACGGAAAATCTTGAAGATTTTGTATATGAAGATGAAGACGGAGACTTCTCTATCAAGGATATCTTATTGATGGACGAAAGTGCCGGTCCGGAAGTCAAAATGTTTCAGGATGAGATTTGGAAAAAGCTTTTTGAAGCTTTGGAAGAGCTTCCGGAAAAACAAAAACTGGTCTATGTTGAAAATGAACTGAACGACAAAACCCTCCAGGAAATAGCCGATGAACAAGGTGAAAATATCAAGACCATCATCAGCAGAAAAAATTATGCGGTGAAACATTTAAGAAATAGATTAAGAAAGTTATACGAAGATTTAAACAGTTAGAAAGCAAATATTATGAATCATAAACACAAAAAAGGTTGGATTTTTTTAATTCTTTGTCCACCATTGATTTTTCTGGGCGTTACATGGATTGTAATGTGGCTTTGGAATGCTTTGCTTCCTGAAATTTTAGGTGCAAAATCCATTACATTCTGGCAAGCCATGGGAGTATTGGTTTTAAGCAAAATTCTTTTCGGAGGATTCCACGGGAAATTCGAAAGAGGAATGAGAGGTTTTAAAGAAAGAAAAATGAGAGAAAAAATGATGAACCTGTCTCCGGAAGAAAGAGAGAAATTCAAGGA
>NZ_BAAFHL010000135.1:0-1993 GCF_042849955.1 Chryseobacterium barbadense | reverse complement strand
GCTTATGACAATATCCATACTGTTCAGAAGGTTCATTTCATTTTTTTTCTCATCGGCACTTTTCCCAAATACAGATTTTCTCACTCTTTCCCTCGTAATCTCTTCAAAACTCTCTTTTTGCGCATCTACTTTTTCATTAATAATCGTTTCATATTTCAAAGCAATTTCATGGGAATGGCTTTTCTTTTCTTCAGCGGAGATTTTCCCATCTTTAAAATCTTTGTCTATGATATCCAGCTCCTCATTCATTTTCTTTTTCTCAGAGGATACAATACTGTCGATCTTTATTGTGTAATTATTGATTCTCATATTCAATGATTCCTGCTGAAAAATGGATTTATTATCCTGTGAAAAGGCCATCACTGAGGCAGTCAGCATCAAAGCGGATAGCAGAATTGTATTTTTCATTTTTATTATTTTTTTAATATTATTTGGGCTGTCCGGTTACCAGAAGCCGGATGCTAATTGGTATTCTAATGCATTAAGATTGTACTATTTGGTGTCGGAATGTACTGTGACCCCTAAAGTCACTACTTGTAAGAAATGTGGTTTTAACTTGCTTAAATCTATCCTTCCATACGATGTTGTTTCCTGATTTCCCCGTACTTTATCATATTCTCTTCCGATAAGCAGATCTGAAGCTTGCACATATTTCGTACTTTTTATTTCCGGTTTTTCAGCAATTACCAGTTTATTTTCTACAACTGGTTTTTCTTCCGGTATTATATCATCATTATGCTTAACCGGATGATTATCTTGAGCCATTTGAGTAGTACCATTATGAGGATCAGCATTTTGCGGTTTTGTATATTGTGGTGGGACAGTTGTATTCTTTGGATAGGCAGGGTGATCTGTTATTATTTTATCAGTATTCGTTTTGAGTATAGGATTCGATGCCAATTCTTTGGCAGATGTTCTATTTTCATTATTTTCATTTTGAGGAAAAATATTTAAATGATTTCTTTTTTGGGCAGGTTTTGCTCTGCTGATGGTATTTTGTTTTTCTGTGCTATTTACATTCAGATATACTACAGCTCCCACAGAAATTAAAAGCAATACTACTGCTGCATACTTCCACCATTGGACATGTACTTTAGGGCTTAAATCAGACCCTTTCTCTGTTTTTTGATCCATTGAGCCGATTCTGTCCCAAAGATCTGCAGAAGGCTTTATTTCAAGCTTTTCGTAGTCAGATTTTAACTGTTTCAGTATTTCTTTGTTCATTTTTTTTGGTCTTTAAATAATCGGTAAGCCATTTTTTTGCTTTACTTAGCTGGCTTTTGCTTGTTCCTTCAGAAATATTCAAGATTTCTGCAATCTCCTGATGCTTTTTCTCTTCAAAAATATACAGGTTAAAGATCAGTCTGTATCCTACCGGCATTTGAGAGAATATCTCTTCGAGATTGATTTCTCCAAAATGTTCATCAAAATCATCATCAGACACATCTTCCGTCGTTTCCATATCCACATAAAGGACGTTTTTATTCTTCCGGATGAAACTGATGGAGTCATTCACCACAATTTTCCTCAACCAGAAAGGAAAGCTTTTCCATTCTCTGCATTCATCAATTTTGGTGAAGCATTTCATGAAAGCACTCATCAGAATATCTTCTGCATCGTGGATGTTATTAGTATAAGAATTCGCAATAGCGAGCATTTTACCCGAAAACATATCATAAAGGGCTTTCTGCCCTCTACGGTCCTGCTTTTTCGCCAGTATAAAATTCTTTTCTAATTGTTCCATGAATCAGTTTCTATAAATAAGACAACAAAAATTGAAAAACGTTGCCTGTGAAATAAAAAAAATTGCATTTTGAGAAAAAAATGCAATTTAATATCCTAATAATCAGTAAGATAATTTTAATGTTTTACGTTTGCTATTTCTTTAGGATCATGCTTATGTCTGAAGAAAATAGCAAATAAAACGGCTATAATCAATGCATAGGCGGCAAAATACAGCCAGATTTCATGCCACATTTTATCTCCGTTAGGC
>NZ_BAAFHL010000134.1:0-1998 GCF_042849955.1 Chryseobacterium barbadense | reverse complement strand
AATGTTCCACCTTGCCTTTGTACTTATTTTTATTGGGGGTGCCATTACAAGATACATCAGTTTTGAGGGAACTATGCACATCAGAGAAGGAGAAACATCCAATGAGATCGTAACCGATAAAAACTTCTTTAAAATTCAGATCGAAGAGAAAGGAGATGTCCTTAATTATCAGGATATTCCTTACCTGATGTCTCCTCTGCATAAAGATTTTAAAGCAACCTATGATTTCCACGGAAAACAAATCAAAGTATTTGCAAAAGAATATGTTCAGAGAAAAAAAGACAGCTTAATTGCTGAACCAAATGGGACAGAATACCTTCACTTAGTATCTACAGGACAAACAGGAAGGCAGAATATTTACATCAAACCGGGAGAGACCAAATCTATCAACGGAACTTTGGTAACGTTTAACAGAGCGATTGAAGGCGCAGTTGAATTTAAAAACGAAGGCGGGAAAATATTCATTAAAACTCCCGTTGATGCCTCTTATATGACGATGGCCACTCAGGCTACCGGAAACACGAAAAAAGACGAATTCCAACCTTTGGTATTGAGGAGTTTATATACGATCAATGAACTGAAACTGGTTGTGCCTGAAGGTCTTAAAAAAGGAAGGTTATTGGCATTTGAAGGTGACAGAAAGAAAGATGCTAATGTTCCGGATATGCTGACTGTCGAAATTCAGGGCCCTAAAACAAAACAGCTGGTTGATCTTTCCGTAGAAAAAGGAAATCCGAACGCTTTTAAACAGGTGACGATGGACGGATTAAACATTATGGTTGGTTTCGGGCCAAAAATTTACAACACTCCTTTCGCATTAAAGCTGGATGACTTCGTGATGGAAACATATCCGGGAAGTTCTTCACCAAGTGCTTATGAAAGCCATGTGAAAATTATTGACGAAGGAAAACAGACGCCGTATAAAATCTATATGAACCACGTTCTTAATCATGGTGGATACCGTTTCTTCCAGGCAAGTTTTGATCCGGACAGAATGGGAACCGTATTATCTGTAAATCATGATTATTGGGGAACTTTAATTTCATACATCGGATATGGATTCTTATTTCTGGGAATGTTCGTGATTTTCTTCTGGAAAGGGTCCCACTTCTGGAAACTAAATAAAATGCTGACTGATGTTAACAAGAAAAGAGCAGCAACTGTAGTTTTGTTGCTTCTAAGTTTAGGATTAAGTGCTCAGAAAATTGAAACACACGGAACCACAGATGGCAGCAGAGAACATATTCATGTTGAAGGTGACGGTCACAATCATGCACCTGTTGCGGAAACACCTCAGGCGCAGGAAAGGCCAAAGCAGAATTCTTTGGCAGCTCCTTTAAGTAAAATGAGGATGATTTCACCTGATGAAATCATTGCCAGAAATAAAATCAGTAAAGAGCATGCTGATAAATTCGGGTATCTTTTGGTACAGAATTTTGAGGGAAGAATTGTACCTGTCAATACGGAAGCCTTGGATATTCTGAGGAAATTATACAAAAAAGACGAATTTAAAGGAACAGACGGAAAATCTCTTACAGCTAACCAATGGTTCCTTTCAATCAATACAGATACGCCAAGCTGGACGATGGTTCCGATCATCAAAGTAGGGACAAAAGGAGGTGATGAGCTGAAGAATAAAACAAAAGCCAATGATGAAGGCTATACTTCATTAATGAATCTTTTCCCGGCAGATGCCAACGGAAACCTTACCTATATTCTGGAAAACGATTATAATATAGCATTCCGTAAAAAGCCGGCTGAGCAAACCAATTATGATAAAGAGGTAATTTCTGTCAACGAAAGGGTACAGATTTTTAATGAGTTTTTCAGTGGACAGTTTATGAGAATTGTTCCGGTAAAGAATGATGCTAATCACACCTGGCATTCATGGCTGGATCAGAAATTCGAACCGGATATGGAATCTCAGCAAGTGATGGGGCCTTATTTCGCAGAAGTTTTAGCAGCACAACAATCCGGAAACTGGAGCAAAGCTGATAC
>NZ_BAAFHL010000133.1:0-2007 GCF_042849955.1 Chryseobacterium barbadense | reverse complement strand
AAAAATATCGGAAACAGGATAAAATCCCCTATCGAACTAATGGCCGGAATGATGAGAATACTTCCAATGGAAATCCAGAATCCGGAAAACCTCATCATATATCAGAAATTACTGGGCCAGATGCTCTTATATCCGCCGAATGTTTCAGGATGGCCTAATGGAAAATCATGGATCGACAGCTCCACATTAATGTTGAGAATGCAAATTCCTCAGATATGGTCAGGCTTAAGACCTTTAGAATATACTCCACGACCGGATGATGACATTGATATGGGAATGAAGTCCCGTGAAACCGCTTTTAATAAAAGTTTCAAAAATCCGAATATTACTATTGACTGGAACCGTGTTGAAAAGGCTTTCAGCAATAAAAACTGTGAGGATTACCTGCTTGTTAACACAAAAACGCTTGACCTTGGCTCTGTAAAGAAATTCTCGGACAGCAGTGTCAAAATGAATGTCATCAATCTGATGTCGACTCCTGAATATCAACTCATGTAATGGTTTCATCTAAAAATTTGCAACATGTTAATCAAAAGAAGAGAATTCCTTAAAATAAGCTCATTAGCTACTGCATCGTTAATGATGCCCAACTTTTTGAAAGCCATGACTTTGGATGAAGCATTGGAACCCAATCAGAAAATCCTGGTCGTCTTACAGTTTACGGGCGGAAATGACGGTTTAAATACCATTATTCCTGTCAAAAACGATATTTATTTTAGAGAAAGGAATAATATCGCTATTAAGGACTCCCTGTTATTGAATGATGAAACCGGGATCAATCCTTCGTTATCCTATTTTAAAGAGCTTTTTGACAGCGGAGAATTGGCTGTGATGAACAATGTAGGTTATCCGAATCCTGATAAATCTCATTTCAGAAGTATGGACATCTGGCATTCCGCAAGCAAAAGTGATGAATATCTGGAAACAGGCTGGCTCGGACGTTTTCTGGATGAGGAATGTTATCGTTGTGAGCATCCAACCCAGGCTCTGGAAGTGGATGACATGCTGAGCCTGGCTTTAAAAGGAGAAAACAATAAAGCATTTGCCTTCAAAGATCCGAAGAGGCTTTATCAAACCAGCCAGGAAAAGTATTTCAAATCGCTGTATGATCATCACCATGATGATGAAACCGTCTCTTATCTGTATCAGACCTTAGGTTCCACGATCAATAATGCGGATTATATTTTTGAAAAAAGTAAATCGAAAACCACCACTCAGGCCTATCCGAACTCACAATTGGGGAAAGATTTCAAAACTGTGGCCTCCTTAATCAAATCTGATATCAATACCAGGGTATACTATCTTTCCATTGGAAGTTTTGACACGCATGTTAATCAGAATGACCGGCAGAAAAAACTTTTCAATGATATTAATGAAGCGGTGAAATCTTTTGTTGCAGACATGAAAAGTAATGGCCTTTTCGACCATATCTTACTTATGACCTTTTCTGAGTTCGGACGCCGTGTTGCACAAAATGCAAGCAACGGAACTGATCACGGAACAGCCAATCAGATGTTTTTCATCAGCGGAGGCCTGAAAAGAAAGGGCCTTTTAAATGCACTTCCCGATCTTCAGAATCTGAATGAAGGCGATCTGATCTACTCGGAAGATTTCAGGAAAGTATATGCCACCATTCTTAAAAACTGGCTCAAAGCCGATTCTTCGAAAGTACTGGGCTGGAAAAACGGAATTTATGATTTTGTATAAATAAAAAGCGGCTTTTCCAAGGGAAAAGCCGCTTTCATTTTAAACTTTAACTACTTCATTGAGCAGGTAACTGCTTTTTATCGTCTTTCTTTTCGTTTAATTTTTCTGATATTTTTTTAACTACAAATTCTATCACCAAAGGTGCTACAATTGCGATCAATGTTTTTAAAATTCTTGATTTCATAATGTGTGGCATTTTTATATCTAAGTAAATACAATTTCCAAGCCAACTCATTTTTTTACTCTTCATCCGGAACAAGCAGATTTTCATAATTCTTATTCCCTGCTCTGAATTTCTCC
>NZ_BAAFHL010000132.1:0-2231 GCF_042849955.1 Chryseobacterium barbadense | reverse complement strand
GATAGATAATGATTCCAAATTTTAAAGCACATCCATGGCATGGTATTTCTGCAGGAGAAGATGTGCCAAATGTTGTAAATGTATTTGTGGAAATTGTTCCTTCAGATACCATTAAATATGAAGTTGATAAAGAAACTGGATATTTGAAAGTAGACAGACCTCAAAAATTCTCTAATATTATTCCGGCTTTATACGGATTTGTCCCAAGAACCTACTGTCATGATGAAGTAAAGAAGCTGGCCGTTGAAAGTGGAGCTGATGATGTGACGATGGGAGATCACGACCCGTTGGATATCTGTGTCTTAAGCTCACATAATATCCATGCTGGAGGCATGCTAATGGAAGCTATTCCGATCGGGGGATTCAAAATGATTGATGGTGGAGAAGCAGATGATAAAATTGTTGCAGTGATGGTAGGGGACCATGCTTTTGGGCACTTCAGAGATATTGCCGAACTGCCTGAAGCTGAAGTAAGAAGATTGATGCACTATTTCCTGACTTACAAAAATTTACCGGATGAGCCTGCAAAATGTAGAATTCACGAAGTATACGGGGCAGAGCACGCTAAGAAAGTAATCAAAGCTTCACAAAAAGATTATGCAAATAAGTTTGGAGGATAATTTTTTCCACTTTAAAAATATTAAGGATAAATGAACCCATTTATCCTTTTTTTATGGAATAAAGTCTGACTTTAAAAACATAAATTTTGTATAGTTTAATATTTTTAATAATATCATGGGAATTATTTATTATATTTAATTCTCTATTACTGAAAAAATATTAAACTATGGATCTATTTGTGTTAGTGCCAATTTTTGGTGTAGTTGCTTTATTGTATACTTTTTTACAGAGTAATTGGGTCAGTAAGCAAAACGCCGGAAATGAAAAAATGAAAATTATCAGCGGACATATCGCTGACGGTGCAATGGCCTTTTTGAAAGCCGAGTACAAGATTTTAACGTATTTCGTAGTAGTTGTAGCCATTTTACTGGCTGTGATGGGAATGAGCAACTCCAATTCGCACTGGAGTATTGGGATTGCCTTTGTAGTAGGTGCGGTTTTCTCTGCTTTGGCAGGGTTTATCGGAATGAAAATCGCAACAAAAGCGAATGTAAGAACAGCAGAAGCTGCTAAAACTTCTCTTTCCAAGGCCCTTAAAGTTTCATTTACAGGAGGTTCCGTAATGGGAATGGGCGTTGCCGGACTAGCTGTTTTAGGCTTAGGTGCCCTTTATCTAATCATTAAGCAGATCTTTGCCCCGGATTCTTCTCCGGACTCCCATGAAATGGAGCGGGCGATAGAAATTCTTACCGGATTTTCCTTGGGTGCAGAATCTATTGCATTGTTTGCGAGAGTGGGGGGTGGTATTTATACAAAAGCTGCCGATGTGGGTGCTGACCTGGTAGGAAAGGTAGAAGCTGGAATTCCGGAGGATGATCCCCGAAATCCGGCCACAATTGCAGATAACGTGGGAGATAATGTGGGTGATGTTGCCGGAATGGGAGCGGATTTATTCGGTTCTTATGTAGCAACTGTTTTAGCAACGATGGTTTTAGGGAGAGAAACAATTTCCGAAGACTCTTTTGGAGGTTTCGCTCCAATCTTACTACCCATGCTGATCGCAGGTACAGGTATTATTTTCTCTATTATAGGAACTTTATTTGTAAGGATCAATGATAATGAGGGAGCGTCCACTTCCAACGTTCAGAATGCCTTGAATCTCGGAAACTGGGGAAGTATTGTTATTACTGCTATAGCATCTTATTTTTTGGTCACCTATATCTTACCGGAAACCATGATTTTAAGAGGTCATGAATTTACTAAAATGGGAGTTTTCGGAGCTATTATGGTAGGATTGGTAGTAGGAACTTTAATGAGTGTCATTACAGAATTCTATACTGCTATGGGGAAAAGACCGGTTTCAAGTATTGTAAGACAATCTTCCACAGGTCATGCCACCAATATTATCGGTGGACTTTCCGTAGGAATGGAATCTACTTTGCTTCCCATTATTGTTTTAGCCGGGGGTATTTATGGCTCTTATTTATGTGCAGGACTTTATGGTGTAGCTATTGCAGCTGCGGGAATGATGGCAACCACCGCTATGCAATTAGCTATTGATGCTTTCGGACCCATTGCAGACAATGCTGGAGGAATTGCCGAAATGAGTGAACTTCCGAAAGAGGTGCGTGAAAAAACAGATATTCTGGACGCAGTAGGAAATACAACTG
>NZ_BAAFHL010000131.1:0-2238 GCF_042849955.1 Chryseobacterium barbadense | reverse complement strand
GCCTTACGATTATTATATTTCCCATAAAAGTTATCCGGTTTTATATCTTCAGGACGCCCAAAACCTGTTTAATGAAGGAAGCGGATACGGAAACTGGGAAATCGACAAAAAACTCTCCATCCTGGCGGAATATGGCAGAGGAGATCTGATCATTATTGCCGTTGAGCATGGCAGCGAAGAAAGAATCAAAGAATATATTTTTGACAATGATCATGTGGCCAACGGCTCTGAAGGTAAGAAATATATCCGTTTCATTACAGATACTTTAAAACCCTACGTGGATGAAAATTACAGAACTAAAAAAGACAGGGATAATACAGGAATTGGGGGAAGCTCTTTAGGTGCTCTAATCAGTATTTACAGCGGTTTTCTTTATCCTGAAGTCTATTCCAAACTACTGATCTTCTCTCCTTCTCTCTGGGTGGAGCCGAATAATAACTTTCCAATGATGAATTTCAGGGTTCCATACAAGATGAAAATTTATTTATATGGTGGTGGACAGGAAGGTGCCAAAATGGTAAAAAGAATCCATCTTTTTGAAGAATACCTGAAAAGATGGGAGAAAAAAAACCTTTTTGATTTTGAATTCAGAACCAACATTAATCCCGAAGGGGAACACAATGAGTTTTATTGGTCACAGGAATTCCCGAGAGCCATAGAATGGCTGTTCTATGACAACAGCGAAAACCCTGTAGAAGTAAAGCCCCAACAAAAGAGCATCAAAAATTAGCATCTATGAAATTAATCAATAAAAGAAATAAACAATACACCCAGGTTTTTCATTTATTCACTGAAGAAGAATGGACTAAAACAGGTAAAAATTTCAATAAAAATATTTCCACTTTTTTCAGCGGAAAGAAAAATGAGGTCTTCATTAATGCTCATGAAGAAGGAATCACCTACTTTATTGGTTTAGGAAAATCAACGCTTGAGAATTTTGAAATTCAACAGGTAGCCAATAAATTTGCCCAAATCCAGAAGAAAAACATCCAGCCTGTTCCTACGTTGGTATTGGCTGACTTTTTCAACGAAAAACAGTTTGAGGAATTTGTAAAAGGATTATTGCTTGGAACTTACAACTACCCTTTTGACAAAAGCCATCCTTTCTGGAATTCCAGATTTGAAATTCATTTTGAAAATTTAAGCCCTAAAAAATTAGAAATTATTCTCCAAAAAGCTGAAGCACTCTGCAATGGACAGATTGCATGCCAGGACTGGCTGAATAAACCTGCCAATCTTAAAAAGCCTGATATTTTCAACGCTTATCTTAAAAACCTTGCAAAGAAACATCAACTGAAATATACCGTTTTCAACAGAAAAAAATGTGAAGAGCTTGGATTGGGAGCTTACCTTTCCGTAAATCAGGGAAGCGCTTATGATGCAGCTTTTACCATTTTAGAATATAACACTACTGTTAAAAAAGCCAAAACCTTCGGTTTGGTTGGAAAATGTGTATTGTTTGACACTGGTGGAATTTCTTTGAAAAATCCACCCAATATGCATTATATGAAATCTGATATGGGTGGAGCGACTGCTGTTTTGGGAACACTGATCTATGTCTCGGAAATGAACCTTCCCGTGAATATCGTTGCCATTTTACCGATTACAGATAATGCTATTTCAGAAACGGCCTATCTTCCAAGTGATGTAATCACCGCCTACAATGGAAAAACCATAGAAGTTCTTGATACGGATGCGGAGGGCAGACTGACTTTAGCTGACGGACTCTCTTATTTAACTAAAAACCATAAAACAGATATTGTTATTGATTTGGCAACGCTGACGGGAAGCTCAGTAAGAATGTTTGGAGATACCTGCGGAGCTTTATTCTCCAACAATGAAGAGTTGAAAAATCTTTTGATCAAAACCGGTGATGCAACCAATCAGAGGTTATGGAATCTTCCGTTATGGGATGTTTGGAAAGATGACATCCAGTCTGATGTAGCGGATTTGAAGAACATCTCGATGAAACCTCTTGGAGACTGCATCATTGCCGCCAAATTTCTGGAGCAATTCATTGAAAACCACCCTAAATGGGCACATTTGGATATTGCAGGAGTCGCATTTGGAAATACCAACTATGCAAAAGAAAAAGCAGCAACCGGATATGGGGTACAGTTATTGTCATATTTAATTGAAAATTATCATTAAAAATTAGTTTATTACAAAATTTCTCTGTATAATTGAGATAATAATTTTCAAAAGCGCATAAAATACCTGATTTTAACATTAAATAAT
>NZ_BAAFHL010000130.1:0-2716 GCF_042849955.1 Chryseobacterium barbadense | reverse complement strand
TGACCGTCATTCAACATCAAAGTTACTAAATTTTCCAACTTATAAATTTCCAGCAAAGATGAATTTGAAAGCTTGCTTCCTGTAAGGTCCAGAGAGCTCAAATTCCTTAATTTTTCTATTCCGGGAGGAATAGTTTCGATCATATTTTGCTTGAGTGATACAGACTTTAAGTTTTCAAGCTCATAGAGTTCCTTTGGGAAAATTTTCAGCTTATTTCTCACCACTTCAACAGATTCTAACTTTTTTAGTTTAGAAACCGTTGTTGGAAGGCTTTCTAGCGAATTATATGACAAGTCCAATTCTATTAAGCTTTCCAAATTCCCTATTTCTGACGGCAGCTTTTTCAAATTATTTGATTGAAGACTCAAACGTTCTAATTTTTTTAAATTACCGATAGAAGCGGGTAAGTATAAGTCTTTAAAAACCTGCTTATCATTGGTAATTGCTCCACCCCAATACAAGCTCTTGGAAAGCTTCAATGTTTTCAGATTACGCAGATTACCAAGTTCATTGGGAAACTGATCTATCTTATAGCTTAAAAATTCAAAATATTCCAGACCCGGAATTTTAAAAATTACTTTCGGAATCTCAACAAACTCATTAGAATTGATTGAAATAGCTCTTATATTCTGAAGACCGGAAAATTCTTTAGGCAATGTAGCAACACTCCCTCCTTTTAAGGAAAAATTGATTAATCCTTTCAGGTTCCCTATTTTACCAGGAATTTCTCTAAAATCCTGTTCACCATCAATCATGAGACTTTTGACATTCCAGGAAAAGACTTTCTCAGGAATTTCATGGGCATCATATAATTTGACGTCATCAGATTCTGTTACCTGATCCGCAGAAGGCGGTGGTGGTGAGAATTGTGCATTGATATTCAAAAAAAATCCTGTAAATAGGAATAAAATCTGCTTTTTCATGATTATTTGGATTAAAAATTTATCTACTGAATAGAAATCTGATTCCAGGTAGATTTCTACTTTAGTTTCCAAGAATTTTTGTTTATTTTAATTAGTTTTCATGGCATTTCCTTAGTAATAAATTTTGCGGTAGGTAACAGCAACTGTGCACGTGACACTTCTTGAGGTGAAATATTATTTCCTGAGATATACATTACTTTGAGTTTTTTCATTTTTTCCAATCCTGGAGGGAAAGAAGTAATTTTATTTTGTCGAATATCCAAAACCTCAAGATTTTCCAAGTTATAAATTTCACTCAGGCATTCGTTTGTGAGCTGGTTTTTATCGATAAAGAGACCGGTAAGACCTGTCATACCTCCGATTCCGGGAGGAATTGTATTTATTTGATTTTTGTATATATCCAGCCTTTTCAAGCTTGCAGTTTTATATAATGCTTTCGGAAATACTTTAAACGCATTATTATCCAAATGCAATGTATTCAACTTTTGCAGCTTAAAAAATCCATTTGGTAGCGTTTCCAGAAGATTATTCGAAAACCAGCCATCATTAAGATTTTTCAAAAACCCAATCTCTTCAGGCAGCGCAGACATCAAGTTGTTGCTAAGTGACAAAACCTCTAAATTCTCAAGATTTTTTATGGTAGGCGGAATATTTTGTCCAGATTTTCCTTCTACATTTTTTAAGCTTCTGATATCTAAGCCTCGCGATATGGCAAGTTTTTTTAATGTTTTCAGTTTTCCTATGTCTTCGGGAAATTCAAAGTAGCTGAACTGAGCATATTCCAAATCTTCCAACGCTTTCAGATTAAAAATGACCGGAGACATTTTTGGAGTAAGCATATTGTGCAGGGTGAGCTTTTTCAGTTGATTTAATGAAGCAAATTCCTTAGGAAAATCAGTAATTTTATGACCTCCGGTAAGCATAAAAAACTCAAGATTTTTAAATCTGGAAATGTCTTTAGGAATGCTTCTTAATTCATCAGATTCACTTACGGTTAACGATTTTATATTCCATTTAAAAATATGCTCCGGAAAAGCAGTGATTTCTCTAAGAACAACCTTATCGCTCTCTTTACTGAGATCTTGTTTTGGAATTTCAGGCATTCGTTCATACTGTGCCTGTACGGATAAAGATGCAAAAAGCGCAAATAATATAATTTTCTTCATGATTTTAAAGTTTTAAAAACTCTTCCAAAGAAACCGTTTTCTGTTCTCCTAATTCAAGGTTCTTGTAGGTCACTTTTCTATTTTTAATCTCTTCCTCTCCTAAGAATACCAGATTTCTGATTCCTTTCTTTTCCGCATAGGTGAATTGCTTATTCAGCTTAGCATTTTCAGGGTATAGTTCTGCAGCAATTCCTTTTTCTCTCAACTGAATGATCAGTTTTAGAGCTTCTATGGCTTCTTCTCCACCGAAATTGGCAAATAAATATTCTACTTTTGAAGCAGCTTCTTCAGGAAAAAGTCCCAATTCTTCCATCACCAGATAAATTCTGTCCAGTCCGAAAGAAATTCCGATGCCCGGAATATTTTTTACTCCGAAAACTTCCGTAAGGTTGTCATATCTTCCACCACCTCCGATAGATCCCATCTGCACTTCATCTGCTTTTACTTCGAAGATCGCTCCGGTATAATAATCCAATCCTCTGGCTAATGTGATATTGAAAACCAGATTCTGAATATCCACTCCAAGACTTAAAGACTGGGTAAGAACAAATTCCAGTTCTTCCACTCCTTTTAAACCGATCTCATTTCCTGCAAATTTTTCTTTAAGCTGCAGAAGGTTTTCCAGCG
>NZ_BAAFHL010000129.1:0-2857 GCF_042849955.1 Chryseobacterium barbadense | reverse complement strand
TAAACAAAAGAATTTTAATGGACTATCTTTTAATAAGTCTAACAGATCATACTGAAGAAACTTTCTTTAAAGATGTAAACGTCCTGAGAAGCAGTCACAATTTGATTTTGGATTTGGCAACGAATACCATCGAAAAGAAAAAGTATTATGATGTTACATTCAGAAAAGATATCAATCAGCTAAACCTCGATCAGTCTATTGCAAAATACAAGGAAATATTTGATCAGTCTGTTACACTGAGAATGAGATCAGATGTAAAGGTGGGAACGTGCTTAAGCGGCGGATTAGACAGCTCATATATTTCAGCTATTGCTTCGGAAAAATATAATGAGGTGGCAAGTGATAACTTTAATGCAATAACCGCAGAATCATTAGAGCCAAGGCTTAATGAGACGAAGTATGCTAAAATGGTTGTAGAGCATTGCCATCTTAACTGGAATGTTACTTCCCCTACAAAAAATGATTTTGAGGAATACACCCAAGCTTTGGTGGAGGTATTGGAAGAACCTTTTGGAACTCCATCGGTATTTTTGCAAAACAGAGTGATGAAGAAGGCTAAAGAGGCTGGAGTAACTGTGTTATTAGACGGTCAGGGGGCAGATGAATCTCTTTTAGGATATCCTAAATATCTTGGAGCATACGTGAAATCTCTTCCGGCTTTAAAAAAGGTCAAATTTCTTAAAAACATTAGTAAGAATTTGTCTTTAAAGCCGTTGTATCTTATGAAAAGCCATTTATACTTTACCAATTTTGCTGTCAGAAAGAGAAGAGCATTATCAAGATTGGGAAAAGTAAACCAAAAATATCTTAAAGCAATCGATTTTACTACGCTAAAAGAAATTTCAAAATCCTATAACGATGTTTTTGAAATGCAAAAGCTGGAGATCACCAAAACCCAAATACCGCAATTGCTGAAATGGGAAGACAAAAACTCTATGGCCTTTTCCATAGAAACTAGACTTCCGTTTTTGGATTATAGATTAGTAGAAGCCAGCTTGTCAATGAACAATGACTACAAGCTGAAAGATTATTGGTCTAAATATATATTAAGAAAGTCAATGGAAGATTCCCTACCGGAAGAAATTGTGTGGAGAAAGACTAAAATAGGTTTTGAAGCTCCTACCAAAGATTGGCTGAAAGAATCTTTTATCTGGGATTTGGTTAACAAATCACCACTTCTTAATGATATTTTTGATGGAAATATTACAAAATCAGATGATGTCGCATTTTCTTGGCGACTTTGTAATATTGCTCTATGGGAAAAAGTATTTAATGTTAAATTTTAGCATTCCAACTGAATGGAGATGAAAAAGAATATTGTTTTTATTTTAATATTGTGTTGCTTTAGCTTAATCAAAGCTCAAACAGATACTCTTGTGGTTTCCCTGCAATCACAGTCTGTAAAAACAGATTTTACTACCATTCAGAATGCACTTTCCAATAAATCTCCCAAACCACTTAAGATTATTCTAAACGGAAATTTTTTCATTGATAAGACTTTAGTTACAGCTCGAGATCATACTATTATAGCATTTGCTAAAAACGCTACATTAAATCTTAGAAATGAAAATGAAGGCGGATTAATTATTGCCCATAATAATGTAACTGTCAAAGGAGGGGCTATTATTGGAAATGGTCTCTCTACTAAAGATTTTTATAAAGGATACGGCATTTTGCTTTCAGGAGCGAAAAATGGAACCATTAAAAATATAATCTTAAAAAAAATAAGCGGAATAGGTTTGTTTATTGCCAATGCAGGAGAAAAAGGATCCTCTAATAATACTGTAATCAATAATAAATTTATAAACTCTGCTATGAATTTAGGGCAGTCCGGAGATACATTGGCAATCCTTTTAGGGTATTCGGGGTATAATTACTCTCATGATAATAATGTAATTAAGAATAACCTTATAGACGGAGATAATCAATTAAAAATAGGAATAGGAATTATTGGACATGGTAACAATAATATCATTGAAAATAATACAATTCAGAATTTATTGGACTACGGTGTAATGGCTTATGAATCTCAGGCAGTAGGAGGTACCTTAAATAAAACAATTATACGGAATAATACCATTACTAATATAGGTGAAATAGGAAATAAGCAAACGGTGAAAGGAATGGGAATATATATTATGAAATCCCATAACTCTATAATTGAAGGAAATAAAGTCAGCTATGTTCTCAGAAATAGCGATAGGACGGAAACTCTAACTCAGGGTGCTATAGCATCAAGCGGCGGTGAAAATGTTAAAATTATAAATAATACAATTTCAGAATCTCCGATGTATGGTATTGTAATGGCATACGGGTTTAATTCTGAAATTTCGAATAATAAAATTAATAACGTAAAAAAGTCTGGAATATATTTAATTAATCTTAACGATATCCAGATCAAAAAAAATATTTTGAAAAATGTTGGGGACGTTGTTTTTAAAGGAAAATTCGGATATACCGGAGATCAGATCTATTCTAACAATAAACTTCTCAATAAGCATCAAAATGAGTTTACAGGCAAAAACATTTCAATTGTAGGAAACGAAGTCTATTCACCTAAAGAGCTTGTATATTTTGCCGGAGATGATGCGACCAACATAACGTCTAAAAATATTATTAGTAATATTGATTTTAGTGATAATATAGTGTATGGACAAAATATAAAGATTAATAGCTTAATAAACTATAAAAATACTGACGGTAAAACAACTATTAAAAATAATAAAACAATTAGGAGCAATTAAGTATGAGCCTGAAAAAGATTATATCTATAGGAACAACAACACAGAATAACAAACTGGTCAACGGGCAATCCATGATGTTTCAGCTTTTTATTGATAAGATTAAAGCAATAGGT
>NZ_BAAFHL010000128.1:0-2905 GCF_042849955.1 Chryseobacterium barbadense | reverse complement strand
GTAAACTAAATAATAACTGTTTAAAGAATCTATTTTCTCAATTTTATAAAATAATAAAGAACGGATTTTTTTCCTGAACCCGCATCAAATTATATACCACATATATACCACAAATTATTTTTATGTTTTTTTTAAAATTATTGATTTTATTGATCATAATCATAAGAATTGTTGGTGAAAGATTTTATTTTTGATGCCCTTTTAATAAGAAAAATTTACAATGTCAGAACAACAATAATGAAGCAGCCTAAAAGTATCGCGTGGTATGTATGTGGTATTTCAATTCGGGAAAATTTTAATCATTTTTTCTTTCTTTGTCTTCATTTTAGATTTTTATTAAATTTCAGATTAATTTTTAAAATTAGAAACTAGAAAACTATGTATACCATGAAGCCTGTCTTTAAATGCATTTGATATTATAAATAATAGTGCATTCGTTGTATGTCTTTTCTTACATTTAGAACATTAAAAGTGAAAGAGTAGTAGAAAAATTCTTCTGTGACGATTCTCATAAATTAAAAAACAACAGAGGAATGAGTAGTAGAGATGAGAAAAAATATTATGGATAACAAAAAAACTGAGTTCAATTTAGAAGATTTAAATCAAAGATTTTTTGCTCAAGACGAGATCTTAGCACTGGCTAAGGAAAACTCACCCCGTCTGTTAAATAAGTTCAGATTAGTCTATCCTGAATTTTTTGAAAAAATATCTGCTATACAGCCTAATCTAAAAAATTCGGAGATGATATTCTGTATTTATCTGAAGCTGAATCTAACAACTAAAGAAATTGCCACCTATACCTATGTAACTCCAAAGGCAATTCAGAACCGTAAAAACAGGTTAAGGAAAAAGCTAAATATTCCTTCTAAGGTTGATATTTATAAGTGGTTCAATGATTTATAAACATTTCAATTAAAACTGTATGGAGGCTTTGACCAGATCGTGATAAAGCAGGACGTTCCAATGTTGTTTTGCTGCTTCTTCCAGCCATATCTGTCTCAGTTCCATCGCCTTTCTGCCGTCATCATCACTTTTATAAGCCACATGATACTTTAAATAGGATTCCTGGGGAAGATTATCCGACCCGTAAAACGCCGTTTCTCCGTGTTCACGGATCCAGAAAACCTGCAGATAAGGAGTATGTCCGCCAACGACTTCAAAGGAGATTTCATCCGTGATCTCTCCCTTGTCATCATCCATCCAGACGATATTGGGAAGCTCAACGATTTTTTCCAGGATCGCGTGATCAAATTGTGGATTATCTTTATTTTCCCTGGCAAAATTCAGCTCACGTTTTTGAATATACATTTGAGCATTGGAAAAAACCGGTTCAAAACCATTTTCCGTAAACCGAACGGTACCATCAATATGATCTTTATGCAGATGCGAAAATAAAATTTTGGTAATTTGGTCCGGACTGATATTTTGTTCTCCTAGAATTTCAGAAACCACTGTTTTCCCGTTCTCATTTTTCCATCCGATTCCGGTATCCAAAAGAATATAATCCTTCTCTGTAATGATCAGGAAAGGTTGTACGGACATTTTGATTCCGCCGGCTTCATTAAAATTCTCTTCGGTTAAAAGGGTAAAATCTTTGGTTTTACTGACAGAAAAGTTTCCTTCTTTTAAGGGGATGATCTTCATACTGCAAATTTCCCTATTATTTATGAAACGGCGAAATGTTTTTGTCTATAGAAACCATCATCAAAACTGATTACAGCTCATGAATTTCCGAATCCGTAAACACAAAATACTTTCCTTTTTTAGGGATATTTTTAGTATCTAATCCTGTAAATTCACTAAAGGCGGGAAGAAGTAATTGCTGTCCGGTTTGTATAAAACAGGGGAGTTTAATATTCTTCACCGAAGAGCTCAGAACAATCCCGGGATGAATGTGTCCGGTGATCTGAAATTGGGGATTGGAGGCATCAAAATCATGCACGAAAGTAAAACCATTAATCTCCAGATGATCTGCCTTATAATTAAAGCAAAGTTTTTCTTCCAGAGACTTTGAAATCCGGTCGTGATTGCCCTCAATAAGATAAAAATTGATAGGGGAATATTGATTTTTCCATTGACAGAATTCATCTACATCGGAATTGTCTCCGGCATGAAGCAAATCGCCAACTACAATAAATTTTTCGGGCAAAAAGTATTCTATCAGTGCAGATAACCTTTCCAGATCACTTTTCATAATATGATTGGCAATCGCAATTCCGTTTTTCCGGAAATGAGCTGTTTTCCCGATATGAAGATCAGAAAGGATCAACGCTTTTTCCTTTACCCAAAATAAAGCCCGCTGATTCGTCAGCGTAAAAATCTGGTTTTGAATGATGATATTTTTAGTGGCTAGATTCATTGAGAGAAGTTAGAAGACAAAATTACTCATTACTTATAAATTTATTCGCCTGTTTTATCAGCTGTTGTATTCTCGCATCTAAACCTTCGCTTGAAAGGGTTTGTCGTAAGCTGTCAATTTTTATCGGGAAGCTTAATGGAGTAAAAGTATGGGAATATTTTAAAACAATCTTTGAATTTTCAATTCTTTTGAAGGCTTCTACAAGACGCTGTTCCTGCAACTGCATATTAAAAACTTCCGTATACGCCTGTCGTACCAGAAAATGATGTGGATCATGATCTTCAAGGACCTTGAAAATCAAACCTGCAGAACTTTGTAATGATTTATTCGACCGTTGCTGTCCCGGAAAATTCTGAATCACCATTCCGGAAATCACGGCAATATCCCTGAATTTCCGGCGTGCCATTTCCGCTGAATTAATGCTTGAAATGACATCGTTCATCAGGTTTTCACGGCTTAGAATGGTTGGTAAATTTTCCTCATTCAATGGAATTTCCTTATCACTGAACAGCTCAAAGCCATAATCATTCATCGCCATAGACAAAA
>NZ_BAAFHL010000127.1:0-3050 GCF_042849955.1 Chryseobacterium barbadense | reverse complement strand
CAAGAAACAGCTCTTCTAACAGTGACTCAAGGTCAACACTTGAAGAAGTTTATCAGTTAGGTTATGACCACGGTTATAATGATGCTTCACAAGATGAAGATTATGATGATGATTTCTCAGATTTTGAGGATTATTATGATGACTATGAAAATAGTTATAACGATGATGATGAAGACTATGATGATTATGATGATGACGAAGACTACGACGATGAAGATTATGAAGAGGATGATGATAGCAGAGGAAGAGGAGGCTCCCAAAACGGAGGCAGAGGAAGCAGAGGTAACCAGCAGAGAGATAGCCAGGGAAGATTTACATCCGGTGGCGGCAGAGGTGGTTCCCGTGGAGGCTCTTCACGTTCCGGTTCCAGCAACGGAGATGGAAGAGGAAGATCTTCTTCAACAAGCAGTTCGTCCAGCCGGGGCGGAAGAGGAGGAAACAGCAGCAGATCTTCTTCAGGTTCATCAGGAAGATCAGGCTCAAGCAGTTCAAATTCCAGATCAGGAAGCAACAGCGGTTCAGGTCGTGGTTCCAATTCAGGCTCAGGAACATCCAGAAGAGGTTTCGCTTCAATGAGTAAAGCCGAACGTACGAGAATTGCCCGTATGGGCGGCCAGGCTTCTCACGGAGGCGGAAGGTCTTCCGGCAGGTCCGGATTTGGAGGCAGACGTAACAATTCATAATTCTTTTTCCATGATTGCCTCTTTATTTTTATAGTAAAGGGGTAATCTTTTCAACCCTAAACACCACATTACATTATGGCAACTAAAACAGCAGAAAATACTAATTCTACAACAACTGCAGAGAAGAAAAACACAGTAGGCAACGCCTCTGTAAAATCAAATGAAATGAAAACCGCCCCACTGCATAAGTTTTTTGTAGATGCCCTTAAAGACATTTATTATGCGGAAAACGCTATCATCGAAGCTCTGGAAAAAATGCAGCAAGCAGCTACCACAGAAGAATTGAAGGATGCTTTTGAAGACCATCAGCTTCAGACCAAAAAACATGTAAGCCGCTTGGAGAAAGTTTTCAAACTGATCGATGAAAAGCCTGAGAAAAAAGAGTGTGAGGCCATAAAAGGCCTTATCAAAGAAGGCGAAGAAGTGATAAAATCTACTCAGGAAGGCTCTATGACGCGTGATGCAGCCCTTATTATCGCAGCACAGAAAGTAGAGCACTATGAAATTGCAACCTATGGCGGCCTTGCCCAATTGGCAATTACCATGGGACATGATAAAGCCGCTGACCTACTTGAAAAAACTTTACAGGAAGAAGAAGATACCGATTATAACCTTACAGAAATCGCTGAGACATTTATCAATTTCGATGCGGAGCAGGAAGGATCAATCTAAAAAAACATATTAAGCCATATAGGCAGAGCTCTATATGGCTTATTTAACCAAGAATCTCAAAGTCAATGGAAAAACAGAAGATCCTAAAAACACTAAGGACCGAACACTTTATTAAAGTAGCCAATAAAGGAGACTGGTTTGAAGACGGAGCCGTAATCTACGCACGAGAAATAAAAGAGAACATTTTCCTGCTCTTCGTTATTTTAAAAGATGTGAATATCGAAAATATTCAGGCACTGATTGCCCATTTTGATGATTTTAACAGTATCGGAAGAAAGGAGCCTATACAGATTATGTTTTACCTCTCCATTAAAGAAAAGGAAGATCTCCACTATTTTGAAAAGTATTTGAAAGTCTCTAATAACTAAAAACGTATTAAACTATGATTTTTGAAACTGACGCTTTAAGATATTCTGATCTGAATAATAAAAACAATGTGATTGAAAATGAATCCTTGTTCCCCAGTGTGATCAATTCTTACGGAGTGACGGCATTCCTGATAAAATCCCTGGAAAAGGTAAAGAACAATGCAAAATGTGAAATCCTGAAAAAAGTAATAGATACCTATATTCAGGAATATATTGTACACATCAGTCAATACCATAAT
Organism: Chryseobacterium barbadense; assembly: GCF_042849955.1. NCBI lineage: Bacteria > Pseudomonadati > Bacteroidota > Flavobacteriia > Flavobacteriales > Weeksellaceae > Chryseobacterium > Chryseobacterium barbadense. The sequence continues at coordinate 1,088 of NZ_BAAFHL010000127.1, read as the reverse complement.
GAAAATTCGGAAAATATTGTTTATACCGATTCCGAGATAAAAATGGATGATCCTTCTTTTACCGTTTATGCTAAAACCGCTTATTACAAAGTTTTAAAAGAAGAAGAATATCTGAACAAACTTTTAAGTACCCTGGATATAGAAAACAGCTATACAGAATAACAGAAACAGATAAGCAGGCTTTTCAGCAGCTTTTTGAATCTTTGAAACACCAACCACAAAATATTTTAGATATGGAAAAAGAAAACCGAAACAAAAAAGTAGAGCAGTTAGATTCATTAAGCACATCCAATGAGAACGAAAAACTAACTACCAATCAAGGCCTGAAAATCAACAATAATCAGGATTCCCTGAAAGCAGGTGACAGAGGGCCTACTTTACTGGAAGATTTCATTTTAAGAGAAAAAATCACTCATTTCGACCATGAAAGAATTCCCGAAAGAATCGTTCATGCCCGTGGCTCAGGCGCCCATGGCATTTTTAAGCTCACCAAAAGTCTTGAAAAATATACCAAAGCCGGATTTCTAAGGGAATTAGGGAAAGAAACTCCTGTTTTTGTAAGATTTTCCACCGTTGCGGGAAGCAGAGGGAGTACGGATCTGGCACGGGACGTCAGAGGTTTTGCCATTAAATTTTACACGGATGAAGGCAATTATGACCTTGTGGCCAATAATATGCCTGTATTTTTCATTCAGGATGCCATTAAATTCCCTGATCTTGTCCATGCTGTAAAACCTGAACCCGACAATGAAATTCCACAAGCCGCTTCAGCACATGATACTTTTTGGGATTTTATCTCCCTGATGCCTGAAAGCATGCATATGATCATGTGGCTGATGAGCGATCGTGCCATTCCACGAAGTTTCAGAATGATGGAAGGATTTGGAGTGCATTCTTTTAAGTTCATTAATGATGAAGGAGAGGCACATTTCGTAAAATTCCACCTTAAACCTAAATTAGGGGTTCATTCCGTAGCGTGGGACGAAGCACAGAAGATTTCAGGTGTTGATCCTGATTTCCACAGACGTGATCTATGGGAAGCTATAGAGAACGGTGCATTTCCTGAATGGGATCTTGGTGTACAAGTC
>NZ_BAAFHL010000126.1:0-3125 GCF_042849955.1 Chryseobacterium barbadense | reverse complement strand
GATTAGAACCTTTTACCATGATTCTTCCTGTGGTAGTAGAAGCATTTGGAATGGTTACTGCCTGAGTTCCGTCATTAGGAGTTGCTGCAAGGATTGTAGTCCATGTGTTTCCGCTGTCTGTAGACCAAAGAATATCTACATCGGCTGCGTTCACATTATTTGCTGTAGTTCCTGCCACATTCCAGGTAACGGTTTGTGAAGATCCGCCGGTGTAGGTTGTTGCAGCGTTTTGTGAGCTTACACTGAAAGGTCCTGCTGTTCCGTTTACAGTGATTACTGCATCATCCGAATTGTTTCCGGAACCTCCGGCTCTGTTGTCACGAACAGTAAATCTGAAGTTTAATGTTCTGGCAACATTTGACAAAGCTTCTACGGTGATCTCAGACCCTGCAGTAGTTGTAGCTCCTGTTAAAATGGAAGCCATTCTAGGGAAATATCTTGTAGGCGATGTTGTTGGAGTCCATGATCTGAAAGTAGGCCCGGAAGCTTTGGTTGCACTTGCAGCAGAACTTGCTCCTGTCTGGGAAGAAGAAGCGTTATCCATCTGTTCCCAGATATAGGTTAATGAATCTCCATTGGCATCTGTTCCCGTTCCCGTCAACATAAATGGTGTTCCTTTCGGAATGGTATAATCGAGGCCTGCGTTGGCTGTCGGAATTGTATTTCCAGTGGCTGTACTTGTTGGACAGGTTTTTGCTTTGATATTATTGGTAATTTGCTGGATACTTACCGCATGAAAGAATGCGTCGGAATGGGGTTGAACATCCTGTGCTGTAATTCCGGCATATCCCATAATGGTTGACCCAGATCCGGGTTCCATATTATTCCCTGTTCTCTCTGTACTGTGAGACATAGTATGATTTCCTCCAAACTGGTGACCCATTTCATGGGCTACAAAATCAACATCAAAATTATCTCCTGATGGAATTCCATCCAAAGGAGATGTATAACCACTTCCTTTTGAACCATTGGTACATACACAGCCAATGCACCCTGCATTTCCTCCACCTCCGTCATCACCGAATAAATGTCCTATATCATAATTGGCTTCACCTATTACAGAGGTTAAATTATTTTGAAGTTCTGAGTTCCAGTTATTCATATTAGTGGATGGAGAATAAGGATCTGTAGAAGCATTGGTATAAATGATATTATCATTATTAGAGATAAGAACCATTCTTGCAGCAAAGTCTTTTTCAAAGATACCATTTACGCGGGTCATGGTGTTGTTCATTGCTGCTAAAGCCTGAGCTTTTGTTCCTCCGAAATAACCAGTATATTCTCCGGTACAAGAAAGAGCCAATCTGAACGTTCTTAATTTAGAATCATCAGCATTTGGTCTTGCTGTAAAATTTGTATTGTCAGCCCCTTTTTGAGCAACATCGAGTACCTTACACTCAAATTTGCTTAAATCATCCTTTTTATCTGATTTTTTATAAACAATATAAGTTGACAGGTCTTTTGTATAAGGCTCAATAAAAATGGCTGATCTATCTCCATAGATTTCCATAGAAGAAAGCCCTAATGAAGAAATACTGAAATAGATAGTTGAATTAGGATCTTCCAGGCCTTGTCCTATATAGGACTTGATATCCGGATATTTGGCAGCTAATTCAGGGGTGAAATTGGAATTTTCTCTTACTTTAAAGCTTTCCATTTTTCCATCAGAATTCGGAAAAGAAATAATGGTTTCTGATTTTTCCCCTGCGGCCAATCTTTGAGGAGCTCTTGCCAGAGCATTTTTTAATCCGTTAAAATCCAGCCTGTAGATTTTAGGATTGTTGATATTGGTTTTGTTTTCAAAGATTTCTGAAGAAGCCTTTTGGCTGCCTTCAGACCAAAGACGATCTGTCTGCGCGAATGAAATGCCTGTAATCAACAGCATTCCAATCATAGATAATTGTTTTTTCATATAAAATAATGGTTTGATTATGGAATATCAAATCTAATAAAAATTATGTGATGAAAAACAAATTTTTTTAAGAAAATTTTAGAATATTCATTTAATATATTATGCGATACATTAAATAATATGTAAATTATATTGTATCAAAAAAAGAAAATAGCATACGAAAAATACGTATGCTATTATTATATGTGATGAATAATTCTAAAAATTACATATCATCTGCAGTCGGCCCATAAAGACCGGGAACTTTATTTCCTGTAGATCTCAGATAAACGACCAACTCACCTCTGTGATGATATAAATGATTATACAAAAAACCACGAATAACCTGAATTCTTGGCATGGGAGGGAAAAGTACATTACCGTCCATTTCCATTTTCCATTCGTTGAAATATGCGTTTTCATCAGAGTTTTCGAGAACTTTTTGGGCTTTGGCCACATTTTCTTCAAATTTGGCTACTATATTTTCTGCTCTGGAAATATCTCCTTTATCATACTGATAAGAACCCATATCAAAAACATCCTGATTGAAAGTGGAATCATACCAGTTATATACTTCTGCAATATGGGAGGCTAACTGAGCTGTAGTCCAGTTTTTTTCGGATGGTTTCCATTCTAAAGCACTGTCGGGAATCGCTTTTAAAATTTTCCTGGTGTTTTCCGCTTCATGCAGAAACTCACCTAAAAGGCTTTGTTTAATCATTGTATTGTGTTTAAATAAGTTGAATTTATTTTGTGATGTCTCTTCCGATAACCAATCTCTGGATTTCAGAAGTTCCTTCTCCGATTGTACAAAGTTTAGAGTCCCTGTAATATTTTTCAGCAGGGAAGTCCTTCGTATATCCGTAACCTCCGAAAATCTGAACTGCATTGTTGGAAATTCTTACACAAGCTTCAGAAGCATATAATTTAGCCATAGCCCCTTCTCTGGTCATTTTTTGCTTGGCATTTTTCAATGTTGCTGCTCTTTGGATCAAAAGTTCAGCTGCATCAATTTCTGTGGCCATATCTGCAAGCATAAAGTTGATAGCCTGGAAATCCGAGATAGATTTACCGAACTGTTGTCTTTCCTTAGCATATTTTAAAGCAGCTTTGTAGGCTCCTCTTGCAGTTCCTAAACTTAAAGCAGCGATAGAAATTCTGCCTCCGTCCAGGATTTTCATAGCCTGCTTGAAACCTTCTCCTACTTCCCCTAAGCGGTGGGAATCCGGTACTC
>NZ_BAAFHL010000125.1:0-3184 GCF_042849955.1 Chryseobacterium barbadense | reverse complement strand
AGTGATGATGAGACGTTCTGGATGCTGTATCTGGATCAGGAAGGAAAGGAACAGTGGAGAAAGCATGTGAAGGGAGAATCCAGAAAGAAGGAAGAAAGATTATCGGATATCAAGCTCAACAGGGACGGCTCTATTATACTGGCAGGAACCAGTGCAGAGGAATTAGGAAAAGAAAACTGGAAGATTGTGAAGCTGGGAGACGGACAGATTGATCAATTGATTGAGAAGCAGGACATCAGAGTCTATCCAAATCCTGTATCGGATTACACATATGTAGAGATCGGCTATGAGTTTAAGGAAGCGGATATTTTACTGTATGATATGAGCGGTAAACTGTTACAACAAACCAAGACCAAGAATAAGGTAACCAAGATCAATACACAACCACTGATTCAGGGAGCTTACCTTGTGACCATTAAAACGGATACTAATAAAAACGCAAGTGCGAAAATTATTAAGAAATAAACTAAGATGAGAAAAATATTATTAACACTATCCATTGCTGTAGCTAATGTATTCATGGCCCAGGATTTTGATACCGGCTTTTCTAAGCCTGTAGCTTCTGTATCCTCATTATCTACGTACACCAACTCTCCCGTTTCTTTTGCTACGGGAGTTCCGGATATTTCATTTCCATTGGTTTCACTTTCTACCAATAGCAAAGATATTACTGCAGGAATGAGTATCAGTTATCACCCCAAGAACCTGTTAAGCGGAGAAAAATCCAGCGAAGTGGGATTAGGATGGAGCTTACTGGGAGTGAATGGGGTAATTTCCAGAGAGATCGTTCAAGAACTGGATGAAAAATACGATGATGCTTCAAATGGCAATTATACTAAAAATGAATTTAATGATATTTATTATTATAATATCGGAGGATATAGTGGTAAATTCAGAATCATAAGAGATATTACCAACAATACCTTCCAGCTGGTCAAGCTTACCCCTTCCAATCTTAAGATTGAATATGTAAGGAACGGCAATACCGCTACACTCATATTCAACAGTTTCAAAATAACAGATGACAAAGGCAATATATATGTTTTTGACAAGAATTCTGTTTCAGAATATAAGAATGGCAGCCAAATCAGCGATTATAAAAGCGCCTTCTTCCTGACTAAAATCTATGATTATAAAATGCAGGAAATCGTGTCAATGGATTATCAGGTGGATGTCTACTATCCAATGGCAGATCCGCTTACCCCTTATCAAAACTGTAAATTAAAAAAGATATGGTCCAAAGATAACGGTGCCATAGAACTGGATTATACCTATACGGAATCCTATAAAAATTCTATGAATGATCCTTATCAGGTGAATTCGATTGTCCTAAAGAACAGTGTGGGAAACATGATTTCAAAATTAGAATTCTCTTATGGCTATTCTACATTTACCAACCCGTATGATTATAAAGAATCCATTTCAAAACGAACTTTATGGAAAATCAAAAAATACAGTTCAGACCTTGCTAAAACTGAAACTACAGAGTTTGAGTATAATACTTCAGGAAGTCCTAAAGAATATGGTCCGGTTCCGGGACAATTCAAAGATTATTTTTTATGTGATTATATTTCCCATAACCCGGGGACCAATGAGATCGAAAATCCTAAATATTTCTCTCTGGGCTCTTTAAAGAAAGTAAAACTGCCTACAGGAGGAGTGGTAGAATATAACTTTGAAGCCAATGAATATGCCCATGAAAATTTCACGCAATATATAGCTGATTTCAGTGCCAGTACAAGTTTTGACAATCCCCAATTCCAGTACCTGAAACCTATTTACAGTACAGATTTCGATACCAATCTGTCTAAGAACTACAATTTTACAGTAAGTGGAACTAATATGCAAGGCAGGATCGTTTACATAAAATTTACAGTCAATGAAATTTATCCTTATCCGCCCTTAATCGACCCGGGAGATGGCTCTCAGCCTAGCCTCACGTATACCGTTTTGGGTGCCGACTATAATAATAGTAATACAGGAGTTTTATGTACTACGGAAAGCCCGGTAATGTCTTCATCAAAGTTTCAGCTGACAGGAGGTACTCAAACCATTAAAATAAATAGTCAGACTGGAGGTAAGGGTCATATAGAAGTCTATGAAATGTCGGTTAAGGATGCCCCATATAAAAATGCTATTGTTCAAAGAGACCAGGGTGTAAGAATAGAAAGCATCAAATACTTTGAGAACGCCAATTCTCAAAATCCGGCAAAGTCTGAAAGATTTGCTTACGACAAGTTTGATGATGCCAATTCTTCAAGCGGAGAAAGTGTGGAGGAAGGAATGACTATGGGGTATCCTATTCAATCTATTGTGTATAAAAATGTAAAAGTGTTCAATGGAGACACCGGAGGATATACCAAATATTATTACAAAGCCCCTTCCGCTTACCCGGCTCAACCCGGCCCATTCTATAAATACTGGCCCAATGTGAATATTACCAAAGCGGGATTAATTGACAAAAAGGAAGTATATAATTCCGGGAATCAATTATTAGCCTCTGAAATCTATGATTACACCATTTCAGAAATGAATGTTCCCAATTATATTCCTCTTGCAGACGGTGATTATGAAACAAAAACAGCCTGGATCAAAGAACAGCGGGCCACTTCCAAAGTTTTTGACCAGAATGCAAGAGCAGTGACAACCAGTTCAGAGACCATCCGATCTGCCGATGACTTTAATCTGGTAACGGAAAAAGCAACTCACTCCGACGGCAGCACTCAGGAAACAACCTATAAATACGCAAGGGACAAAAACCATACTGCTCTTATCAATGCTAATATATTGGGAACCCCATTGGAAACTCAGGTCAAGAAAAACGGTACCGTTGTATCTAAAAATGAAGTAAAATATGATAACGGGGCCCAGCTTTATCCTACTTCTGTTTTGGTGTATACTCCGGATAATTTAGCCAACAGCTATACAGGAATCCGATATGATGCTTATAACGAGAAAGGACAAGTAATTCAGTATTCCGCTACACCGGATTCTCCGTCAGGAAACGGAACTCCTACAACCATTATCTGGGGATACAATAAAACCATGCCGATTGCCAAAATAGATGGCGCAAAACTTTCAGACATTCCTCAAAATCTGATTGATGCGATTGTGAATGCGTCTAATGATGATGCCAATGCCACTCCGGCCAATGCACAGGCCAAAGAAGATGCTTTATTGGCAC
>NZ_BAAFHL010000124.1:0-3230 GCF_042849955.1 Chryseobacterium barbadense | reverse complement strand
TATATCTTCCTGCAGGATTTCAGATCTACTTTAATTCCGGCGATTGCCGTTCCGGTATCTATTGTAGGAGCATTCTTCTTCCTGAATTTATTCGGGTATTCATTAAATCTATTAACCTTATTTGCTTTGGTACTTGCGATTGGGATTGTGGTTGATGACGCCATTGTCGTCGTCGAGGCAGTACATGCCAAGATGGAGCATGGTATTGCTGATGCGAAAAAAGCAACTGTAGAAGCAATGGATGAGATCACAGGAGCGATTATTTCAATTACATTGGTAATGGCATCAGTATTTATCCCGGTAACTTTCATTACAGGTCCTACGGGAGTTTTCTATCAGCAGTTTGGGGTTACGCTGATTGTGGCAATCATTATCTCAGCGATCAATGCATTGACGTTAAGTCCGGTTTTATGTTCATTATTCTTAAAGCCCCATGCGGCACACCATGAAAAATATCAGAATCTGAACTTCATCCAGAAGTTTTTCTACAAATTTAATATTGCCTTTAAAACGGCAACAGATCGTTACGGAAAAGGTTTTGTATTTCTGTTAAGACATAAATGGGTTACTTTGAACAACTTTGCGATTACGGGAGGAATTCTATTCTGGACAAGTTCTACCATGAAAAAAGGGTTCGTACCTACGGAAGACAGGGGGATTATCTTTACCGATGTCCAGCTTCCTCCTGGGGCTTCTATGGAAAGAACATACAATGCCTTGAAAACACTTCAGAAAAATGCATTGCAAATTCCGGGAGTACAAAACGTTACCATTTCCACAGGAAGAGGTTTCTTATCCGGAAACGGAAGCAACAACGGTCTTGCTTTCGTTAAACTGAAGCCTTTTGATGAGAGAAAAAAAGATGGGTTGACCTCAGAAGATATCACCAAAAAACTGTTTGGGATTTCAGGGAAAGTCCCGGATGCCAAAATAGTATTCTTTCAGCCGCCGAGTGTACCCGGGTTTGGGAGCAGCGCTGGTTTTGAAATGGTATTACTGGATAAGGCAGGTGGAGAATATGCGGATCTGGATGTTAAAACCAATGAATTCATCGGTAAATTAATGGACAGACCAGAAATTGAATTTGCCCAGACCTCATTTAATACCAGATATCCTCAGTATCAAATGGAAATCAATGTTCCTTTGGCAAAGCAAATGGGAGTTTCTGTAAATGACATTCTCAGTACCATGCAGGGATATATCGGAGGGATTTATACTGCCGACTTTACTAAATATGGAAAACAGTTTAGAGTAATGGTTCAGGCTCTTCCTGAAAACAGGCAAAGTATAGATAACCTGAATGAGCTGTACGTAAGAACAGGTTCCGGGGTAATGTCGCCAATTTCACAGTTTGTAACCCTGTCCAAAGCCTACGGGCCACAATCTGTCAGCCGTTATAACCTGTTTACTTCAGTAAAGATTACGGGGGCCAACTCACAGGGTTTCAGTACCGGTGATGCAATCGGGGCAGTACAGCAGGTAGCAAAAGAGACGTTAGGTCCGAATTATGATGTTGAATTTACCGGATTATCAAGAGAAGAATTGGCTTCAGGTTCACAAACCTTATTGATCTTTGCGTTAAGTCTGATCTTCGTTTATTTCATCCTTTCAGCTCAATACGAAAGTTATATCCTGCCTTTAGTGGTGGTAATATCACTTCCTTTAGGAGTGATGGGTGCATATTTCGGACAGAAAATTATGGGCTTGGAAAACAATATTTATTTCCAGATTGCATTGATCATGTTGGTGGGACTCCTCGCTAAAAATGCCATCCTGATTGTGGAATTTGCTGTTCAGAGAAGACATCATGGGGAAACCATCGTCATGTCTGCAATCAATGCCGCAAAAGCCAGGTTAAGACCTATTTTGATGACCTCCTTTGCCTTTATCTTCGGTCTTCTACCGTTGGTTTTAGCAAGTGGAATCGGTGCGGTAGGGAACAGGTCCATTGCAACAGGAGCAGCGATCGGGTTGCTGATAGGAACCATTCTGGGGCTTTTTGTAATCCCAGTATTATATGTGATCTTTGAAACATTGCAGGAGAAAATCAAACCTATCAAAAAAGAAGAGATCAATTTAGCTGAATAAATTAATTGGAGAAGTTAGAAGCTAGCCCTTAAAAATTAGGCTAACTTCTAATCTCTGATTACTAACTTCTAATTTTTTAAAATGAAGAGTTTATTAAACATCATAAAAGGAATAACATTTTCAGTTGCTATTTTAGGTGCCGTTTCGTCTTGTGCAACAAGAAAGGAATATGAAAGACCTAAAAGTGTGGTTGATGAAAAGCTGTTCCGTACAGATATGCTTAAGGACAGCACCAATATAGCCAATGTTTCCTGGAAAGAAATTTTTACGGATCCGATCCTTCAGGGGCATATTTCCAAAGCTCTGGATAACAATCTGGATATCAGAATTGCTTTGCAAAGCATTACTTCTGCTGAAGCCTATTTAAAACAAAGTAAAGCGGCTTATCAGCCGACACTTTCTGTAGGGCCGAATTATACATTTCAAACCCAATCTTTGAATACCCAATTCGGACAGATCATCGGAGAAAGAAGATATGTGAATCAATTTGATATTACCGCAAGTTTAGGCTGGGAAGCCGATCTGTGGGGCAAAATGAAAGCGCAGGAAAAAGCACAACTGGCTACTTATTTAGGAACCGTTGCCGCTCATAAAGCGGTGAAAAGTGATTTGGTAGCTTCTGTTGCTTCGGCCTATTATCAGTTGCTGACTTTTGATGCTCAGAAAAGAATCATTCGGGAAACTATTGCAGTTCGTGAAAAAAACCTGGAAACAACCAAAGCATTAAAACAGGCAGGGACCCTTACGGAAGTGGCAGTGCAGCAGAGTGAAGCCCTTGTTTATAATGCCAAGTCCTTGCTGATCGATATTGACACCCAAATTCAATTATTGGAAAATACCATGAGCTTATTGATGGGAGAGCCCTCTCACTCCATTGAAAGATCAACGTTGGAAAATCAGAAACTTCCTATCAATCTCCAATTAGGATATCCTGCTCAGTTATTGGCCAATCGTCCCGATGTAATGAGAGCGGAATTTAATCTGATGAATGCATTTGAATTGACCAATGCGGCAAAAGCCCAATTCTATCCGACGTTAAAAATAACCGGAAGTGGAGGACTTCAATCAGTGGATATTGATCATTTATTCAGTGTAAATTCATTGTTCGCGAATGTTGTGGCAGGTTTGGCACAGCCTATCTT
>NZ_BAAFHL010000123.1:0-3277 GCF_042849955.1 Chryseobacterium barbadense | reverse complement strand
GTTTAATTCACTTCCCACTTCAATTTCATAAGGCTCTTTTCCTTTTTCAAAAATTCTGGTCAGTTCACTGCCTTCTACGGTAATTCGATCTCCAGTTCTTCTGATCCAGTTTCCTTCACGCAATCCTACGACTTTAACTTCATTCTGGGTTAAAAACTCCCTGATTCTGGTCTCTCTGGTTTCTCCGTTATGCTTCAGATCCGGATTAGGATCTAAATAGTGCGGATTCAGATTAAAGGGTACCAATCCCATGCAATCAAAGCTTGGCGGATAAACAATGGGCATATCATTTGTGGTTTTCATATTCTGCCCTCCGATATTGCTTCCTGCGCTGCATCCTAAATAAGGTTTTCCGCTTTCTACGTTTTCTTTCAGAATAGACATCAAACCTTCCTCATGCAGGGTTTTTACCAGTAGAAAAGTATTTCCACCACCGGTAAAGTATCCTTTTGCTTTGTTTAAGGCTGAGATTTTGTCCTCAAATTCGTGTAATCCTTTTACTTTAATATCGATGGTTTTAAAGAAAGATTGTGCTTTCTCCGTATAATCGTCGTGGGAAATTCCACCCGGCCTTGCAAATGGAATAAACACAATTTCATCAATCCCTTCATAGAGTTTAATTAATTCTTCTCTTAAATATTCCAGATATTCTCCGCCAAAAAGTGTTGATGTTGAAGCTAATATGATATTCATATAAGTTATATTGATTAAAATAGTTGCATGACAAAGATAATTAAACAACAACGAATCAAAAATTAAGATAAAAAAAAGTTATAACCCGTTAATCTTTTCTAAAAAAACTTAAAGGTTGCAAAATTTGAGTTGTTATGGAATTATTATTGAATTTGATGATGGACAATTAGAAAATATAAGAATATGAAAATGGTTAAAGTAAATGCAAAAACCTTATTTTTAGGATTAATGCTGATAGGAAGCGTAAGCTTTATCAATGCACAAACAACTCAGACGAACAGTACAACTCAAACAGCTGCAGCAGGTAGCTCCACTATTGACAGCCTTAAAAAACAAATTGAGGCTAATCCGAAAGATACAGAATCATTAGCAAAACTGGCTACGGCATATCAGGAGGCTTCAGATTGGACCAATGCAGTGGAAACATGGAAAAAAATCTCCGTTTTATTGCCGGACTGGGCACCGTCCTATTACAGTCAGGCTTATGCTTATCAGTCAGCCAAAGATGATGCGAATGCAAAGATTGCTTATGAAAAATATATTGCTACCGTAAAACCGGAAGAAATAGAGCAGAATAAGAAAAATTTAGCATACGCTTATTTTTATGTAGCTTTCTCGGAACAGAAAACCGATCCTGCCAAAGCAAAGGAACATATCGCTAAATCATTACAATATGATCCTACTAATGAGGAGGCCATAAAGCTCAGCAAAGCTTTAAATTCATAAATCAAAATTGAATCCGGAAAACTTTCCGGATTTTTATTTTACCTAATTGATCTGTTTACCAAAAAAATCGGTTTCGCCCTTTAAATGCCTGATAATTTTATCAATGTTTCTACGGATGCTTTCTTCCGTTTTCAGATGATGGATATAGCGGATCAATTCATGCTTTCTTGAAGGAATTAATGCTTCAAAATTCTTTAGTACAATAGGATCTTCTTTAATGGCACGATCCAATTCGGGATGTATGGAAATGCTTCTGTCCGAATCATCATAATCAACAGAAACTTCAATGGCTTCACCAATTCTTTTGGGAGAATTCGGGAGCATGGTTAAGTTGATATACAGTCTCCATTCTCCTAAGTATTTCATTAGGTTTTGTTTGAACTCTTTGCCGTTTACAGTTCCTTTCACCGGAATAGGGCTTTTCCTTTTTCCCGAAGTTTCAAAGATTCTCTCTAAAATATCTTCGGGAACAAAAACAAAAGGGTTGATACCTATGATTTCCAGCTTGGCTGTAAAGGTGTTTTTCATGATTAATAAACTATATTACCGTTATATTGACACAACCCGTCTTTTTAGATTTTCAAAAAGCCATCCATTCAAGGAAGGGGAATGTTGCCGTAATAAATATTAGCTGTCATCTACATCAATCTTCCAGCTTCTAACTTCTCCAAAATTAAAATTTTCCACTCACAAAGTATTCATTATCTTTGCAAAAAAATAAATCTACTTAAACGAAATGAAATTTTTTATTGACACTGCTAACCTAGAGCAAATTAAAGAAGCTAAAGATCTTGGAATCCTGGATGGGGTAACTACCAATCCTTCGCTAATGGCCAAAGAAGGAATTCAGGGTGCTGAAGCTATCAAAAATCACTATAAAGCGATCTGCGAGATTGTAGACGGCGATATTTCTGCGGAAGTACTTTCTACTACGTATGAAGATATGATTAAAGAAGGAGAGGAACTTGCTGCTATTCATCCGAATATCGTGGTAAAAATCCCAATGATCAAAGATGGGGTGAAAGCATTAAAATATTTTTCAGATAAAGGAATCAAAACGAACTGTACCTTGATTTTTTCAGCAGGGCAGGCTCTTTTAGCAGCCAAAGCCGGAGCAACGTATGTTTCTCCTTTCCTGGGAAGACTGGATGACATTTCTACAGACGGATTAAACCTGATTCAGGAAATCCGCTTAATTTTCGATAACTATATGTATGAAACTGAAATTTTAGCAGCTTCTATACGTCATTCTATGCACATTATCGACTGTGCTAAGATCGGCGCAGATGTAATCACTTCCCCACTGCCTCCAATCTTAAGCTTATTGAAACACCCGTTAACAGATAACGGATTGGCTCAGTTTATTGCAGATTCTAAGAAATTAGCTTAATCTAAATCATAAAATAAGAATCCCGAACTTTGTTTCGGGATTCTTATTTTATGTAGCAATTAAAAAACAGGATGATCCTCTTGTTCACCCTGCTCTCAAATTAGAAAAATATCTACTAGTTAACCAAATCCGGTTCTATCGGATTGTTATTCTTTTTCAGTGCTTCTTTGGTTCTCTTTTCCATTTCCCTGAATACCTGATTAGGATCCGAAATTTCCTTTCCGTCCTGCGTTCTCATTTTGATGACCATTCTATTATTGGAGTCACCGCTGTTTCTCATCATCATTTCTCTCATATTCTTGGATGGGTCGTTTACGTAAGCTTTCCAGGCTTTTTTGAACTGTTCCTCTGTTACTTCAAGCTCTTTTCCGCCCATTCCTACTATTCTTATATTCTCTGGAAGCTGGGTTTCTGTTGATGGAGCAGCAGCAGCCACCTTTTTGTTTCCCACCAAGGTCATAATGTGTG
>NZ_BAAFHL010000122.1:0-3375 GCF_042849955.1 Chryseobacterium barbadense | reverse complement strand
TCTAATTTGAAATGATATCAAAAACCGTAATATTATGGTGCCTTTGCAAGTAAAAAAAGTTTATTTTTGGAAGCAAAATTTTACACCTATGAGCAAATATTCATTAGAAGCATTCGTAAACGAAACGAAGGAAAATCCACAGGAAAGAGATTATTTCGAGCTTGAGAAACCTCAGCTTCTGGAGATCAATCTTAACAATCAGGCTGTATGGACCAAAACGGGAAGTATGGTGGGATATGTTGGAAACATTAATTTTGAAAGACAGGGAATGCTTTCAGGAGGATTAGGAAACCTTTTGAAAAAAGCGATCAGCGGAGAAGGATCCAAGCTGATGAAGGCTGAAGGTACCGGAAAGCTTTATGTGGCGGATTCCGGGAAAAAAGTACGCATCCTTTATCTGAACAATGAAGCGGTCTGTGTGAACGGAAACGATGTTTTAGCTCATGAGCAAAGCATAAAAAGCGACATTACCATGCTGAAAAGTATTGCGGGAGTAATGTCCGGCGGATTATTCCAGGTAAGACTTTCCGGAACGGGGCATATTGCCATCACTACCCATGGAGACCCTTTAACGTTAATGGTAACTCCGGACAATCCTGTCTTCACCGACCCTAATGCAACGGTTGCATGGTCGGGAAATCTAAGCCCTGAACTGAAAACGAATATGTCTTTTAAAAGCCTTATCGGAAGAGGAAGCGGTGAGGAATTCCAAATGAAATTCTCAGGAAACGGATGGGTGCTGATCCAGCCTTATGAGGAGGTATATGCTGTTGAAAAATAATTTCTTATATAATCTAAAAATAAAAAGCTGCTTCATAGAAAGCGGTTTTTTATTTTATAGGCATTCCCTTTTTTGCAATATTTTGATATCTTTAAACTCACAATTTACAAAATATGACAACTACCCGCAGAGATTTTATCAAAACAGCTGCTTTGGCAGGTTTCGGAGCTCTTGTTTTACCTAATTCATTATTTGCTTATTCCAAAGATTTTTCTTCTTATAAAAAGATCCGTGTCGGCTTCATCGGGGTCGGACTTCGGGGACGTGAACATGTAAAACTTCTGGCACAAAGAGCTGACGTAGAAATCGTTGCTTTTGCAGATCCCAGTAAAATTATGCTTTCCGAATGTCAGAAAATTTTAAAAGCCAATAACAAGCCCGCAGCGAAAGAGTTTTCCAATGGGGATTATGATTACAGGAATCTTTTAAAGCTTAATACTATTGACGCTGTAGTGATTGCTACTCCCTGGGAGTGGCATCTTACACAAGGGGTAGAAGCCATGCGTGCGAAAAAAATAGTTGGAATGGAGGTTTCCGGTGCCATAAAACTTCAAGACTGCTGGGAATTCGTAAAAGTGTATGAAGAGACCAAAGTCCCTATTTTTATGATGGAGAATGTATGCTACCGAAGAGATATCATGGCTGTTTTACACATGGTACGCAAAGGAATGTTCGGTGAGCTGGTTCATGGAAGGGGCGGTTATCAGCATGATCTGCGAGGAGTTCTGTTCAATGATGGAGTCACCCCTTATAATTCGGGGGTGGAATTCGGTAAAAAGGGATTCAGCGAAGCACAATGGAGAACGGAGCATTATGTAAAAAGAAACGGAGAGCTCTATCCTACTCACGGATTAGGTCCGGTTGCCGTAATGATGGATATTAATCGAGGTAACAGACTGACGAGGCTTTCTTCTTTTTCGTCCAAAGCAGTAGGGCTTCATAAATACATCACAGAACATCCGAAAGGAGGCAAAGACCATCCTAATGCACAGGTGAAATTCAATCAGGGAGATATTGTAACTACCCAGATTGCCTGTGCCAATGGAGAAACGATTCTTTTGACCCATGATACAAGTTTGCAGCGTCCTTATGACTTAGGATTCAGGGTACAGGGTACGGAAGGATTATGGCAGGATTTCGGTTCCGGAGGGCTGAATCAGGGACATATTTATTTCGAAAAAATAATGAATCACAGCCATAAATGGGAAGATACCGAAAAATGGCTGAAAGAATATGATCATCCTATCTGGAAAAAATTCGAAAATTCCGCTTCGGGAGCCGGTCATGGCGGAATGGACTTTTTCGTGATGAATACGTTTATCGAATGTATAAAACGGAATATTGAGTTCCCGATGGATGTTTACGATCTGGCGACATGGTACTCCATCACACCACTTAGTGAGGAGTCTATCAACAAGGGCGGACAAGCCATTGATATTCCGGATTTCACAAAAGGGGCCTGGAAAAACCGTAAACCTGTATTTGGGATGACAGATGAGTTCTAGTAAGACTTTACTCATATTGGCTGGCGGATTGGGAAGCCGCTATAAAGGATTAAAACAGATAGACGGAATTTTAGACAACGGGGCTCCTGTTTCTGAATATTCTATTTATGACGCATTGGAAGCAGGCTTTCACAAAGTAGTGGTTATTATCAATCGCCTTATTCCTCAAAGCTATAAAGACAGGCTGGAAACTATTTCAAAGCAAAAGAATTTCGAATTACATTGGGTGTATCAGGATATGAATCAATATGTCCCTAGAGGCTTTGATATGGAGCGAAAAAAACCTTGGGGAACAGGGCATGCCGTACTCTGTGCCAAAGAATTCATCGATACGCCTTTTGCCATGATCAATGCAGACGATTTTTATGGCAAGGCAATTTATAAGACCGCTTCACAGGAAATAGATGCAGGAAATATTACCGGAATCCAGTTTGAAATGATTGCATATCCTGTGGAATCTACGTTGAGTGAAAATGGTGCTGTAGCGAGAGGAATTTGCACTTTTGATGCTCAAAACCGGCTTCTGAAAGTAGTGGAGCAGACTTCAATCCGCAAAGAGTCCGGATCCGTTCTGTATACAGATAACGGAAGGGACATCATTATTCCGCCGCAGACGCTGGTCTCCATGAATTTTTTTGTTTTTCATCCCAGGGTTTTTGATCTCCTGGAGGAGCATTTCGCAAATTTCATCAAGTCTGATCCATCCGCAGAACAGGAATTTTATATTCCTTCCGCAGTGCAGCAAATGATTGATGATGGTGAAGTAAATGTGTTGATAAAATCTTCTCCTTCATCATGGAAAGGAATGACGTATGCAGATGATAAAAAAATTTTAAAGGAATTCCTTGAAAAAGAAACCGCAATGAACAGATATCCAAAAGACTTATGGGGCTAGATCATATCATCCAAAAGTTTATAAATACCTCGAATTATTCTGTCAGTCCCATTACCAACGGACTGATCAATACTACTTATCTTGTCAAAAACAATGATAACAATACCCAATTCATCCTTCAAAACATCAATACGAAGGTTTTCAGGAACCCGGAAGCCATTATCGGCAATCATTTAACAATCAATAAATTACTT
>NZ_BAAFHL010000121.1:0-3435 GCF_042849955.1 Chryseobacterium barbadense | reverse complement strand
TCTTTATTCTGCTTGTTGTTATAGGCATTTCGGCAGGCGTCGTTGCAGAATTTTTTATCTGACCGGCCGATGATTTTTTCGCCACATTCAAGACAATTCATAATTTTCCTTTTTTCATTTTGTGCAGGTGTTTTTTCTTTAGTAATCTCATCAATCTGGTATGAGTAGGATAGCTTCTGTTCGGCGTAATATTGTTGAAAAATAATGCAACTAACAAAAGAATGATACAGCCCGAAAGAACCGGCGAAACAACATACCAAAATCCCAGTTCCGGTATTTTTCCCGTTGAGCTTACGGCAATCAAAGCTGTGGCGCCTCCCGGCGGATGCAAAGTTTTGGTATATTGCATCAGGACAATCGAGAAAGCTACCGCTAAAGGTGCGGAAAGCCAGATAATATCAGGAACGATCTGATACACAGTGACACCTACAAGAGCGGAAATCACATGGCCACCAACAAGATTTCTGGGCTGTGCCAACGGACTTTGAATGGCTCCATAGATCAAAACACTTGATGCCCCGAAAGAACCGATCAGGAATATATTTTCCGTTGCGGATAATGTATGGGACTGTATAAAAGCAATAATCCCGATTCCGAAAAATGCTCCCAGGAATGACCAGAAATGTTCCTTGTAATCAACAAGGGTTTCTTTATAGATCACATATTTGGAAACTCTGAACGTTCTTTTAATGGTCTTCTTCATGAATTCTTCTTTATTTGAGTAGTTGTATTAGATTATTAACAAATGGTTGGGTGAACTTTCCGTCCGGATCATAGTCAGGGTCCAGAATAGTGATTTCCATCCCGAAACACTTTTTATGTTCAATCAAAGGTTTTAAAATATTTTGGAGATCAGCATAATCAATGCCGTCTTCCATTCTGCTGTCTACAGCAGGCATAATCTCGTCTTTCAGAACATCCACATCAAAATGGATAAAAAATCCATCCAGGTTCTTTTCTTCTATCATTTTCAGAAAGTCTTCAGAAGTTTTTCTGAAACCGTTCTTTCTTAGGCTATACAAATCAAAATAATGGATGCCGGAATTCATGATCTGTTTTACATATTCTTCATCATCCGTTTCGGCATTTCCGACACAGAAAATATTCTCTTCTGAAAAATAAGGCTTAAGAAGATTAATATTGGTTAGTTTTTCATGTCCGAGTCCTGAAACAATAGCCAGATCCATTCCGGCAACACCTCCGCTTGGAGAAAGTTTCGGCGGAATATAATCCGTATGTCCGTCGAGATAAAATAAACCGAAGTTTCCCAGTTTTTTTAAAGCAAGAGCACTTCCAATCAAAATACTGCAATCTCCGCCTAACATCAGATGAAAAATATCTTTATTGTAATTTTTGAGAATAAGTTCAGATTGCTTTTGGGCATATTCAATAATTGCATAAGGATTTTTAACACCAATTTCCTTATCAAAATCCATTGCATATTCCGGACTTTCTAATCTGAATGTATTCTTTGGATTTATTTCCTGATGAAGTCCGAATTTTCTCAGCCATTCAGGAAGTTTTCTGACACCCGGTTCTATCTCATGCTCTTTTTTGGTAAGTCCCAGATTGAAAGGAAACTCAAAAATGCTAATATCCTTTTTCATTGTTCTGATTTTACCAAAGATACGGAATTATTCGTTTGTAAACGACTACAAATGAATTTAAATAGTTTTATACCGACTTGACTATCAAAAGGCAGCCAAATTTGCAACAGAGATTTGAGAAAACAGTGAACGTCTCATATCTGAATATTAATCAAAAAAATTAAAGTTATGTCACTAAGAAACAAAGTAACATTAATCGGTTACACAGGAAAAGAAGTAGAAATGGTCAACTTCGATAACGGAAATGTAAAAGCAAGCGTGTCTTTAGCAACCAGCGATTATTACACCAATGCGAAAGGCGAAAAGGTGGAAGAAACGCAATGGCACAATCTGGTAGCTTTTGGAAAAGTTGCGGAAATCTTTCAGAAATATGTTCCGAAAGGAAAAGAGATTGCCATAGAGGGAAAACTTACGTACAGATCGTATGACGATAAAGACGGAGTGAAGAAATACATTACCGAAATAAAAGTGGATGAGATTCTGCTTCTGGGAGGTAAATAAATTTGGATTATAAAATGACAAATGATGAAAACAAAAATATTTACCATAAGATTATCCGGTGATTTTCTGCACAAAGATCAGAAATCACTGGATGATTTCCTCGGAAATCATGAGATTATTAAAGTGGAAACAGCTTTTGTCAACAATGATAACTACTGGTCTGTTCTTCTGTATTACGAAGAGTTGAAAGTTGTAGCTAGCGTTAAAGAGTCTAAAAGCATAAAGTATTCTGCTGAAAATGACACATTGACCGTTGACGAAGAACAAATTTTGCAAGCCTTAAAGCTATGGAGAGCGGAAAAAGCTAAAGAGCAGAATCTTCCCACTTATTTTATAGCGAGCAATAAAGAATTAATGTCCGTGGCAAAATATAAACCAGCCAGAAAAGAAGAATTACTAGATATTAAAGGCTTTGGAAAGCATAAAATAGAAAATTACGGAGAAGAGATCCTGGAAATACTCGAAAACGTGTGAATAGGTTAGAACACAAATGATTGAATAAGGCCGGAGATTTGTTTTCCGGCTTTTTTAATATGAAAACCTGTATTAAAGTCCTTTCAATTCCTTATTTTTGCGTTTATCAAAATGACATACAACAAATGAAGCCAAGTTTAGCAAAAGGGACGAGAGATTTTACATCATTAGAAGTTTCCAGAAGAAGATACATCATCAATACTTTGCAGAAGAATTTCGAATTGTTCGGATTTCAGCCATTGGAAACGCCTAGCTTTGAAAATCTTTCTACATTGACGGGGAAATACGGAGAAGAAGGAGACCGCCTGATCTTTAAAATCCTGAATTCAGGGGATTATACTTCTAAAGTAAATCAGGATGACTGGGAAAATAAAAACCATCAGAAGCTAACCTCCCAGATTTCAGATAAAGCTCTTCGTTATGACCTTACCGTACCTTTTGCAAGATTTGTGGCCATGAATCACAATCAGCTTACCTTTCCATTCAAACGGTACCAGATTCAGCCGGTTTGGAGAGCGGATCGTCCACAGAAAGGAAGATTCAGGGAATTTTACCAGTGTGATGCGGATGTGGTGGGAAGTGAAAGCCTTTTCCAAGAAGTGGAGCTGGTTCAGCTGTATTTAAAATCGTTTTCCGATCTGAAAGTTCCGGTAACGATTCATGTCAATAACAGGAAAATCCTTTCCGGTTTAGCAGAATATGCCGGAATTACAGATAAACTTATTGATTTTACAGTTGCTCTTGATAAGCTTGATAAAATCGGGAAAGAAGGTGTGGTGAAAGAATTATTGGAAAGAGAAATTTCTCAGGAATCCATCGATAAACTGGATTTCTTATTCAATCAGTCTGATGA
>NZ_BAAFHL010000120.1:0-3677 GCF_042849955.1 Chryseobacterium barbadense | reverse complement strand
GTGTTGCAGTGTGGATCGACTTTGACAGAAGCGGTACTTTTGATCCTAATGAAAGAATCATTGCTACAGGTCCGAATACAACAACTCCTGTCACAGGAACATTCAGTGTACCGGCTAATGCATTCGTGAGCTCAGGTTCAGCAGATTACAAATATGTAGTGATGAGAGTAGCAATGCAGAGAGGAGGTATTCCGGTGAACTGTACAAGCTTCCCTTATGGAGAAGTAGAGGATTACACCGTAAGGATTTCTAAGCTACCTGTTCCGAATTCTCTGAACCAGGATGATATTATGATCTACCCTAACCCGGTAAGTTCAGTATTGCATGTGAAGAACATCAGTGCTAAAGCAGCTTATAAGATCTATAACTCAGCAGGACAAGTAATCTCCGACGGATTCATCCTGAACAACCAGATCAATGTAAGCAAGCTGATCACTGGCGTATATGTCATTTATATTGAAGATGTAAAAGGCACTGTTCAGAAGAAGTTTATTAAAGAATAATAACAATTAACTTAAATATAAAAAGCTCTCATTTCTGAGAGCTTTTTATATTTAATACATTCCGCTTTTATTTAAGGTAAGTATCATAAAGGTCCCTCCTCCTGTCTTTAAGAACCTGAACAGAGCCATTATAGTGTAAGTCTTTCAACAGGTTTAAATCTACATCAACGATTAACGTCATTTCCGTATTAGGAGTAGCCTCACCTTTTATGGCATTAGACGGAAAAGCAAAGTCGGAAGGGGTAAATACAGCCGCCTGTCCAAACTGAATATCCATATTATTTACACCCGGCAGGTTTCCTACACATCCGGCAATGGCCACATAACATTCATTTTCTATGGCCCTGGCTGCTGCACAATGGCGCACTCTCATATAGGCATTCTGCGTATCGGTAAGATAAGGAACAAAGAGAATTTTCATTCCCTGGTCCGCCAGGATCCTCGGAAGTTCCGGAAATTCCACATCATAACAGATAACCAGCCCAATTTTTCCGCAATCCGTATCAAATACCCTAATTTCATTTCCACCTTTCATTCCATAGTATTTCCTTTCATTAGGGGTAATGTGAATTTTACGGTATTCATCTATCCTTCCGTCCCGGTGAAGGAGATAGCTTACGTTATATAGGTCATTGTTTTCAAAAACAGGCATGCTCCCGGAAATAATATTCACATTATAGCTGATCGCCAATTCTGAAATCTTGTCTTTAATCTGTTCTGTTATTTTGGCCAGCTCTATCATGCTGTCTCTCTCTGAAAGTTTATTGAACGGAGCCAGTAAAGGCGTATTAAAAAGTTCCGGGAAGAGCACAAAATCTGACTTATAATCCCCCATTACATTCACAAAAAACTCCACCTGTTCATAGAAAGCATTAATGTCTTTAAACTGCCTCATCTGCCACTGAACCAAACCTAAACGAATGATGCTATCCTGCATCGTATTAGGCTTTTTGCTATAATAAATATTGTTCCATTGCAGCAGAACGGCATTTTCTTTTGAGGATTCGTCCTCGGGAAGATACTTTTTAAGGATCTTGATCGGCAAAAAATTATTGGATAGCTGAAATGATAAAACCGGGTCGTAAATTTCCTTATCTCTTACTTTTCGGATGTATTCTCTCGGAGAAACTTCCTTGCTGTATTTATGGTAATTAGGGATTCTGCCTCCTAAGATAATGGATTTCAGATTCAGCAGCTCACAAAGCTCTTTCCGGGCATCATACAGCCTTCTTCCCAACCTCAGTTCTCTATATTCGGGATCTACAAATACTTCTATCCCATATAATACATTCCCCATAGAAGTATGGGTATTGAAGGTATAGTTCCCGGTAATATCACTATAGGTATGATCATCACCGAAGTCATCATAATTGACGATAATGGATAGCGCTACCGCAGCCAGTTTCCCGTCTACCGTGATACAAATCTGGCCTTCAGGAAACATTTTGACAAGCTTACTGATGCTTTTTTTTGACCATACATATTCAGACATTTGAGGATAAGCTCTACGCATTGTTTCTACCAGGCCTTCATAATCTTCAATACTCAGTTTTCGCGTTTCTATTTGCATTTGATGTAAGTTTTGAATAAAAATAGTGAAATCATTTGAAAGAGAAACCCGGACATGACGAGCTGTCCCCTTCAAGAGTCCCTTTAATGGCTTTATGGACGGCCTCGATGTCGTTGGTTAACCGACTTAAGGCCTTAACGAACCACCTCTACCCCGTACTACTACCCTCTCTTACCCTTGAAGGGCATAAGCTCGTTAAACAAGATCTAGTCCCCTTAGGGAGGGGGTTCCAGACCGTATAAAAGGGGCTATATCACCCTTAGTTACCATCTTACCCCTCAATATGCTTTTCCTGATTTTAAAACAGACAGTCAAAATTATTTTAAAAACTTATCATATGGAACTTGCCGTATAACTAATAGTATTTATTAAAATTTACAGACATATAAATGATACGACATGTTTTGTCGTATCACATGCCTATTTTTACATTATACAATTGAAAACAGATGTGCATCATATTCTTTCACAGTTTGTTAAAAAGTATTAAATTTATCGGAATTTTTAAATATTGATTATAACACTAATATAAACACAGGTATGAAAAAAATCTACATGAGTGCATTAGTCTTATGCACTACTGCTGTGCTGTATTCTCAAAATGTCCTATGGCAGAAAGACATCAAATCCAATACTCAGGATTTTCTTTCCCAGGTCACCACAACCATTGACGGACAGTATCTTATTTCGGGAAGCTCTATTCAAAGCTCTAAGCTTCAGGCTTCAGGCAGTAAGCAAAATAATGGTTACGATTTCCATTTGGTTAAGTTAAATGGGCAGGGAGAAGAAGTCTGGGAAAAACACTTTTCAGGACAGAACCATGATTTCCTTTCCGCTACAGTGAATACCCAGGAAGGAGGCTTTCTTCTGGCTGGAACTTCCTATTCAGGAAAAAGCCTTGATAAGAAAGAGGATTCCAAAGGCGGATCTGATGTATGGCTTATCAAAATCAATGAATTCGGGGAAGAACAGTGGCAGAAAACCTTAGGTACTGCCTCCGATGAAGAAGCCAGAGCCGTGATTCAAACGACTGACTTAGGCTACTTTGTGGCAGGAAATGTTCATAACTCCTCTAAAGGTTATGGCTCTAAAGATATATGGATTATCAGACTGGATAAGACAGGAAAACAGGCTTCTGAACTGATACTGGGCGGAAAAGGACTGGATGAAGTGGAGAAAATGATTCCTACCAAAGATGGTGGTGCTTTATTAGGGATCTATTCCAGAAGTACCATCGGAGGATCAAAGAAAACTGAAAACTACGGTGAAGGCGATTACTGGATCATTAAGCTTAGTAAAGACGGAAAAGTGGAATGGGAAAAGAATTTTGGAGGAAAGGCAGATGATCACTTAAGAACTTTGGCTTTAACCTCTGCAGGATATATGATTGGCGGAGAATCCAGGTCAGAAAGATCAGGAAACAAAAGGACAGGGATAGAAGAAGGAACCGACCTATGGTTGATTTCCTTAAATGAAAGAGGTGAAGAAATCTGGCAGAAATCCTACAACTTCAAGAACAGGGATGTTTTAATGGGAATGAGTACCATCAACAACCTGTCAACTGACAACCAGCAACTAATAACTAAAGGAATCCTGTTAGGTGG
>NZ_BAAFHL010000119.1:0-3703 GCF_042849955.1 Chryseobacterium barbadense | reverse complement strand
TCTATCAGTAGTGCTGTAGCCCAAATGATTAAATGCTACCTGTTGGGAAGTGTTTTCAAGCCAGATGTTACCTTTTTCCGTAGGGACCATCAGAATAACATGATTACCACCCATTTTTGGAAAACCCGGATCAAATGAAATCTGTGACACATTAGAATTGATCACACAATAATAGGATGGGATTCCAGCCTCGTCTAACAGGGTTTTCATATAATTAGTAAGGCCTTTACAATCACCATATCCTTTTTTATTCACCTCATCCGGCATCATCGGTTGCCACCCTCCGATTCCTAAAGCCACAAAAATATATCTTGTTTTCGCCTGCATATGCTGATAAAGTTTTTTTACTTTTTCTTCGGTGGACCCCTGAAGATTTAGTGCGGCCACTTCGGCCTTAATTGCGGGTGAGGAAACGGAAACCGGCTGTAAAATACTGTTGTAATACCATGATCCGAAGTCTTCCCATGTATTGATGGTACCCTGTTTTCCTTCAAGATTGAATTTTGTAAGCGAAAAGCTTACTTTTGGTAATATCTTTATCGGTTGCGGCAATAAAGACACATCATCAATAGCAGGAATATTTTTATAGGAATAAGTTTTCTCCCCTGCATTATCATTTTCCACAACAGATGCATAGTTATATTTGGAAGGATATGTTTTAGTGCGAAGCTCTATCCCTGATTTATTAATAATCTTAAACTGGGCTTCTTCCAAAGAAATATTGGTATCGGAAAACGGAAGAAAATCCGGAATGAAAACTGTATTCTCATTAGTAATTTGATAAGAAAAATCAATAGTGTAAGGATATTGCGTAGGAGTAAATGTCAATGCTAATATCCTGTTATCCGTATAAAATGCACCTTGAGGATTATTAGCAAAATCTCCGAAATCCGACTTTGAAAAACTTTTAAGCTTTTTACCTGATTCATCATATATTGTGACCTTAACATCTGAGATATCATCTCCTTTCTCGTAAGGAATATAAGCGACAGCCTGAGAATCTCCGTCTTTATTCAGAACTGTGGTAACCGTAGCATACTGGTATTTTATTTCATCTATTTTATTAATTTGTACTGTTGTAAAGTCTTTTCTGACAACAACATTGGCGTTTTTCTTTAAATTTTCAGGAATTGCTGATACAGGATAGATTTGAGCGTAATACAGTGAAGCTACTGATAAAGCTCCGGCTATTAAGATTTTCATCATGATTGTAAAATTTCCCAAAAATAATAAAATCTTAATAAATGTTAAAATTTTATTAAAAAAATAAAAAAAGACTTCATTACTGAAGTCTTTTTTAAGTATATTTTTTAAGAATTATGCATCAATCTTAGCATATTTTGCATTCTTCTCAATAAATTCTCTTCGTGGCGGAACCTCATCTCCCATTAACATAGAGAAGATACTGTCTGCTTCCACAGCATTATCAATGGTTACCTGTTTCAAGATTCTATGTTCAGGATTAAGCGTTGTTTCCCAAAGCTGTTCCGGGTTCATTTCCCCAAGACCTTTGTAACGCTGTACCTCAACGCCTTTTCCATCAGGAGACATCTCTAAAGTAAACTCTTCACGCTCTTTTTCGTTATAAGCGTATACTTTTTTGTTTCCTTTCTTTAACAAATATAAAGGCGGTTGAGCGATATAAATATATCCGTTCTCGATAAGCTCTTTCATATATCTGAAGAAGAAAGTAAGAATCAATGTAGAAATGTGGGAACCATCAATATCAGCATCGGTCATGATCACGATCTTATGGTATCTTAATTTAGCTAAGTTCAGGGCTTTACTGTCCTCTTCTGTTCCTACAGAAACTCCAAGCGCAGTATAGATATTTCTGATCTCCTCGTTATCATATACTTTATGAAGCATGGATTTTTCTACGTTCAAAATTTTACCTCTTAAAGGCAAAATAGCTTGGAAATGTCTGTCTCTTCCCTGTTTTGCAGTTCCTCCTGCGGAATCTCCCTCTACAAGGAAGATTTCTGATTCTGCCGGATCTTTTGATGAACAGTCTGAAAGCTTTCCCGGAAGTCCAGAACCACCCATCGGCGATTTTCTCTGAACCATTTCACGGGCTTTCTTGGCGGCCTGCCTTGCTTTTGCTGCTAAAACAACTTTTTGAACAATCTGCTTAGCTTCATTAGGGTTTTCTTCCAGGAAGTTAGTCAACATTTCCCCAACGATCTTATCCACCGCACCGGAAACTTCAGAGTTTCCTAGTTTTGTTTTAGTCTGTCCTTCAAACTGAGGCTCCATTACTTTTACGGAAACCACAGCCGTTAATCCTTCACGGAAGTCATCCCCTGTAATTTCTACTTTTTCTTTTTGTGGAATTCCCAAATCATCGGCATACTTCTTCAAAGTTCTTGTCAATGCACGTCTGAAACCAGCCAAATGAGTTCCTCCTTCATGGGTATTGATGTTATTTACATAAGAGTGAAGGTTTTCATTGAAAGAAGTATTGTAACGCATCGCCACTTCCACAGGAATATCATCTCTTTCTCCTTCCATGAAAATTACGTGCTCCATGATAGATTCACGGTTTCCGTCAATGTAGGCAACAAATTCCTTTAAACCGCCTTCGGAATAAAAAATTTCCGTTTTGAAAGAACCATCTTCCAATTTTTCTCTTTCATCGGTAAGAGTAATGGTAATTCCTTTATTAAGATAAGAAAGCTCTCTTAAA
The DNA here is from genome assembly GCF_042849955.1 of Chryseobacterium barbadense. NCBI lineage: Bacteria > Pseudomonadati > Bacteroidota > Flavobacteriia > Flavobacteriales > Weeksellaceae > Chryseobacterium > Chryseobacterium barbadense. The sequence continues at coordinate 1,017 of NZ_BAAFHL010000119.1, read as the reverse complement.
CGATTGGCTAAAGTATCATAATTGTAAACTAATTCTGTGAAAATAGTATCATCCGGCTGAAAAAACTGCTTGGTTCCTCTTTTATCACTGTGGCCTATCTCTTCTACTCCTGTCTGTGCCTTTCCTCTGGAATAGATCTGTTGATAAATATTTCCGTCTCTGTATACGGTAGTAATCATTTCGTTAGAAAGCGCGTTCACACACGATACCCCGACTCCGTGAAGACCTCCGGAAACTTTATAAGAATCTTTATCGAACTTACCTCCGGCTCCAATTTTCGTCATTACAACCTCAAGAGCAGATTTTTGTTCTTTTTCATGGAAGTCAACCGGAATACCTCTTCCGTTATCACTAACTTCAATTCCGTTTCCTTCCTTAATGCTAACGAAGATGGTATCGCAGTATCCTGCCAATGCTTCGTCAATAGAGTTATCTACTACTTCATAAACCAAATGGTGGAGGCCTCTTACTCCCACATCACCAATGTACATTGAAGGACGCATACGAACGTGCTCCATTCCTTCCAATGCCTGAATACTACTAGCTGTATATTGTTTCTGACTCATACTAAATATTAAAAATCTTTGCTCAATGCAAAGACTTACAAATATCGTGATTTTTTTCGAGGTATGAAAGTTAAAATATGTCAAAAAAATCTTGATTTATCCACACGAAAATCAATTCAAAAAAATCAAAGTTATCATGAATTTTTTCAACTGTAACTGTTGTAAATCATATGAGCTGTCTTTAATTTATCCGTACCTTTATTTACTCAAAAAGTTGATATTATGGACGATTTTCTTGCCGCTCGTGCACAAATGGCCATATCGCTCGGTTTTCATATCATTTTCGCCTGTGTTGGTATGGTCATGCCTTTTTTAATGGCTTTTGCGCATTGGAAATACCTTAAAACTAACAATGAGATCTACAAAGGGCTCACTAAAGCGTGGAGCAAAGGGGTTGCGATATTATTTGCAACCGGTGCGGTTTCCGGGACCATGCTTTCATTCGAGCTGG
>NZ_BAAFHL010000118.1:0-4010 GCF_042849955.1 Chryseobacterium barbadense | reverse complement strand
CCTTTTAGAAGGTCTTCAGCAATTAGCCCAGAAACATCCCGAAAAGATTTCAAACGCAAGAGGAAGAGGTTTGATGTGTGCCATCGATCTGCCGACTCATGAGCAAAGAAACCTTTTAAGAGACGAGCTTTTCAATGATGGTCTGATTATTTTGGCTTGTGGAGATCAATCCCTTCGTTTCAGGCCACATCTCAATGTTACTAAAGAAGAAATTCAGCTTGCTTTGGATAAAATTGAAAATAACATTAACAAAATTTAAAATCGAAGATTTGTAATTCTGAAAAAAAGATTGTATATTTAGATTTCAAAAAGGATAAAATATGGAAAGAAGTACGAAAGTATCAGTTTTTGAAAGTGACAATCCTTCAGAAATTCAGTTAATCAAATCAAAGCTAGACGAAGCGCAAATTGCCAATGTGGTTGAAAATAATTATCTGACTTTTACCACAACGCCAACCGCGACTTCGCTTAAAGTGATGGTGAAGCTGGAAAATGAGAAGAAAGCATTCGAAATTATAGATGCCTATCTTCAACAAAGCGAAAACCAATAAAAAAACAATTTCATAATTTTAAATTTTACTACTTCGAACCGAAAATTAATTTTAATTAGTTTTCGGTTTTTTCATGAAGAAAATAATGTGAGATATTTAGCCTTTTAAAAATATATGAATTCAACAGAGATTACATTAAGAAAAGCGGAAATAGAAGATAAAAACATCATTTGGGAGATTTTACAGCAGGCTATTGAAAGAAGAAGAAAAGACGGCAGCACACAATGGCAGAACGGATATCCCAATCTTGATACCGTAGAAAGTGACATCGCTAAAGGTTTCGGATATGTTCTTACCGCAAATGGAGAAGTAGCGGTGTATGCTGCTTTAATTTTGAACGATGAACCGGCTTACAGCAATATTGAGGGGGCTTGGCTAAGCAATGGTGAATTTGTAGTGGTACACAGAGTAGCGGTAGATGAGAAATTCGCCGGGCAAGGCCTTGTGAAAAAGCTTTTTGATCATATTGAAGATTTTGCAAGATCCCATAACATTCAAAGTGTAAAAGTAGACACAAACTTCGATAACTTGGCGATGCTGAAAATTCTGGAAAGCAAAGGATATTCCTATTGTGGTGAAGTATACCTGAGTGGAGGGGTGAGAAAAGCCTTTGAAAAACTAGTGATTTAAAAAAAGATGAAAAGTTAAATCAACTTTCATTGAATTTTTAAAAAACCCTATATCGAGAAACTCTATTGAGTTTGTTCGTTTGGTTCTGAACTAATTTCTACTTTTGTTCAAATTTTTATATTATGCAACAAAGTATAGAAATTGATGAAAAAATTTTCCAGGAAGCCGTAAAATTCTATGGCACCATTTTCAATATACCACCGTTAGCTTCAAAAATCTATGCCTATCTTAATTTCGATTTCGATAAGGTAGGGGTTACTTTTGATGAATTTGTGGAAGTATTCTCAGCCAGTAAAAGCTCGGTTTCTACAAGCATTTCATTGCTGCTAAACGCTCAGCTTATTGTGGATCATAACAAAATGGATGAGAGAAAGCGGTATTTTTTTATCAATGATGAATACAGAAAGATAAGATTTGAAAAAATAGTTCAGAAAATGCAGGACGAATTAAAATTGATAGATGATTTAAACAAATTTAAAAAAGGAAAGGAAAATGAGTACAACGAAAAAATGGAGGTTTACATATCTCTTTTAAATAAGAGCATCAAAAATATTCAGGAATCACTTAATAAACTTTAAAAATGACCAATAAACTAATTATACTTTCTATTGCGGCACTCTCTTTAACCGCCTGCAAGAAAGAAGCCCCAAAACAGGATGGCCCGAAGCCTTATCCGGTGGTATCCGTAGAAACTAAAAATGTAGTGGGATATCAGACATTTCCGGCGACTATTCAAGGGAGGGTAAATAATGACGTCCGTGCAAAAATACAAGGGTATATTACCCAGGTTTTAGTGGATGAAGGGCAATATGTTACCAAAGGACAGCCATTATTCCGTCTTGAAACCAATACCCTTAATGAAAGTGCCGCTGCTGCAAAAGCAGGAATAGGTGCTGCGCAATCAAATATTGCTGCTGCCCAGGCTGCTGTAAATGCTGCCCAGGTAGAGGTGAATAAATTAAAACCACTTGTTGCTAAAAATATCATCAGCAATGTTCAGCTGCAAACTGCTCAGGCAGATTTGGCAAAGGCACAGGCACAGCTTCAGCAGGCTATTGCATCCAGACAGCAGGCAACAGCTAATTATAAAGGTGTAGAAGCCAATATCGAATATTCTGTTATCCGTGCACCTATTTCGGGAGTAGTAGGAAAACTTCCTTTAAAGGTAGGAAGCCTTGTAGGACCTACAGATCAGACACCGTTAACCACCATTTCAGACACTTCGCAGATTTACGCTTATTTTTCTATGAATGAAAAAGAATATTTTGACTTCCTTGAAAAATCCATAGGAGCAAGTGTACCTGAAAAAATCAAAAACCTTCCTATGGTGGAACTGCAATTGGCCAATGGAAGCTTATACCCTGAAAAAGGCAGAATTGAGGCCATTACAGGCCAGATTGATCCTACAACAGGAACGATCCAGTTCAGAGTGGGATTCTCCAATGCTCAGAAATTATTGAGCAATGGAAACAGCGGAACCATCAGATTCCCTCAGAGATATGATAATGTCTTAGTAGTTCCGGAAAGTGCTACTTACGAGCAGCAGGGTATCGTATATGTCTACAAAGTGGAAAAAGACACCGCCAAAAATGTGGTGGTGGATGTGATAGAAAGAATTGATAATATGGCATTGATCAAATCAGGAGTCAACAAAGGAGAAACCATCATTGCTGCAGGTATCGGAGGTTTGAAGCCCGGAACCGCAGTGATTAAGAAACCTGTCAAAATGGATAGCCTTATACAATCTATAAAACCGAAATTCTAATGATAAAGAACTTTATTAACAGACCGGTTTTATCTACCGTTATCTCAATCCTGATTGTGATACTCGGTATTTTAGGGTTGATTTCCCTTCCGGTTACACAATATCCTGATATTGCGCCGCCTACAGTAAGTGTGTCCACCAATTATACAGGAGCGAATGCGGAAACCGTAATGAAAAGTGTGGTGGTTCCTTTAGAAGAACAGATTAATGGGGTGGAAGGAATGGACTATATCACTTCTTCTGCAGGAAATGACGGTTCTGCTAATATCCAGATCTTCTTTAAGCAGGGAATTGATCCGGATATCGCTGCAGTAAACGTGCAGAACCGTGTAACCAGAGCTACACCATTGCTTCCGAGCGAAGTAACCCGTTCCGGGGTCGTAACGCAGAAACAGCAGACCAGTGCCTTGATGTATATGTCTTTTTATTCTGAAAACAAGGATCTGGATGATGTATATCTTCAAAACTTCCTGAATATTAATGTTATTCCTAATCTGAAAAGGATCAACGGGGTAGGAGATGCCAATGTTTTCGGGGGTAAGAATTATTCTATGAGAATATGGCTGGATCCCGCTAAGATGGCTGCCTACGGAGTAACTCCTACAGATGTTACCAATGCCATTAATGAGCAGAGTAGAGAAGCAGCGGCAGGTTCTATCGGACAAAACAGCGGAAGCTCTTTTGAGTATATCATCAAATACGTCGGTAAATTCAACGATAAGGGTCAATACGATAATATTATCATTAAATCTCTTAGTGACGGTCAGAATCTGATGCTGAAAGATGTTGCCAAAGTGGAATTGGCAGGACAGTCTTACTCCGGTGTCGGTGAAAACGGAAATTATCCATCCATCAGTATGGGGATTTTCCAGACACCGGGTTCCAATGCTCAGGAGATCATTAAAAATATCAAAACCTACCTGAAATCAGCGGAAGGAAGCTTCCCTGAAGGAATAAAATATACCTTTAACTTTGATACCAATGAATTCCTTGAAGCATCCATTGATAAAGTGGTTCATACCCTTATCGAGGCATTCATCCTTGTATTTATTGTAGTATATATC
>NZ_BAAFHL010000117.1:0-4100 GCF_042849955.1 Chryseobacterium barbadense | reverse complement strand
CTTTTTTGCTGAAAAAGGATTGATAATAAAAACTACTTTTTCCATTGGCACAAAAATAAAAAATGCTTCCAACTCCGGAAGCATTAAATTTATTTAATTTTCATTCTTTCTTTAAATTTCGGATCCAGGGTACCTTTCAGTTCTTCCCATGAGATAGGAATGATGATATCTCCTGCTGCAAACGCTGCAATCTCATAAGGACTGTAGTGAAAGTAAAGATTTTTATCATCGAAATAGAAATTGTCTGTAGCGGGAATAACTTCCACTAAAAGCATTTCGGAGTTTTTGATTTCGCCTTCAGAACCTGTAGTGCCACTGTGGATGGTATTGATGTTTTTCATCAGCAAAGTTTCAAGCTTTTCCTTTGGCATTGATGTGATATCTTTCAACTCTACTTTTTTATTATTCTTAAGGTCGAAAACTCTTTCCGAAAATCCATAATTGTCATGAGCTCCGCCTTCATAGGCACTTCCTACATATTCTATATGCATATAATCGTTGATATTGGACTTCAGATTCATAGCTGAATTGGTATACCATTGCTGAGAATAAGTCATTCCGGACATCCAGTCTTTGCTATCGTTTTTAATGGAATTATAATAATTATTTTTTTCCAGTTCCAGATAGGCTTTCAAACCTTCCTTGGAATAATCTTTTACCCCTTTAGTATTGAAGTATATACTATCCAGCAGCTTCTTATCTTGTATAGTAGGAAATACCAGTAGTTTTGAAGTATATTTTAAAGTTAATGAATCGCTGATCTTTATAGAATCATTCATGCTTATGGAATCTGTTGTAAACGGTTGGGGAGTGTTGATTTCTGTTTTTATCTGATCATTTTGGGTTTCATTTTTTTTGCAGGCCGTGAAAACGAAAAAAGAAGAGAGCGTCAGAACAGCAATAGTATTTTTCATAATTTTTGATTTCCCATATGAATGCAAAAACCATTCATTTCTGAATGGTTTTTAATTTTTTTTTTTACTTTTTTTAATCGTTCGGTATCCTGTTCTTATCATAGGTATCATTCCCAAAGGCAAGAATAGGAATAAAAATAAATGAAAAGAAAAATAAAAGAATAGTGTACAGTGGAGTTTCCTTATTGAAAGCTTTTGATAGCCTATCACTAATTACCCACCAAGCAATTAATGATAATGGGAAAATTAATACAAGTATAATCCACCATATCGGTTTTTTAACAATATCCAGTAGAACAATAGTGTTATAAATCGGAATAAAAGCAGCCCATGCATCTTCACGCCCTGCCTTTTGAAAAATTTTATACATGCAGTAGCCGTAGAATAAATAAAGTAATAAATAAAAAATCATCATTCCAATTCCGATTCCTGCTGCGGCAGCTCCTGAAGCAGCATCCATACTGTCTTCATAAGAACTTGTTTGTAATAGAGTTAGCATATTATTAGTTTTTTATGATTCAATCAAATATAAAAAAAGCTTCTAAAATTTAGAAGCTTTTTATTTTATTTTTTAATTAAACTTATAACCTGATTTTCACTTTTTGAAGCGACCCCCCATATCTGTTTGAATGCCGGATAATATTCTTTAGGATAATCACAGCTTGCCACAGTAGTTGTGGAAGTAATCTCCAATACATTTCCTTTTTGTTCTACTATATAGCTATATGCTATTTCTTTGTCGTCTGTGGTGATCTTCTTATTCTTGGGAAGCTCTTCAATAGCATATCCATCCGGGATTTGAAGGGATATTTTCTTTACTCTTGTAAAGGGTGAAATAAAATCAATGGTATATTTTCTTTCCTCTGTCTGATCAAATTCATTAGAGTTTTTATTCAAGAAAAGCATAGGATTAATGATCATCTTTTTACCTACTCTGTCGATCATATTTTCGGAATCGAACTTCATGGTACTTTCAAAATCCCCATTGTCATGAACTTTAGAATTAATATCTGCAAAGTCTATTGTAAAGTTTTCTTTATATTGCTTCTTATATTTCTCTGCGTTATCATCAAAAAACTCTTTGTTATACATCGCATAAGAGCCTGTATCCTTATCCGAGTAGCTTCCTGAAACGGAACCGTCTTCATTAATTTTTGCATTGACGGTAAGGTAGGTAAAGCTTGGTTTTGCATTAACCATTTCGATCTGCTTCACTTTCTCTTTTGCAACAAGAATTCCATATTGGTTCCAGTCTCTAGGAGGTAGCTCGTTAACTGAAGATTGTTTGGAAGTAGCATCAAATAAGTTAATACCATCTTTAGTTTCCACCGCAGCAATCACAAAATTCATGTTGGAAATATTTGGAGAACTTAAGTTGATCAATCCATTATCTACGGTAGAGATAAGAAGCGGATTTGCTTTTAGTCCTGCTTCTCTGAAAAGCATAACCAGAAAAAGGTTAATTTCAGGAGCATTTCCTAATTTGGTTTCCAAAAGTTTTTTAATTCCATCTTCTACGTAAACTCCTCTATCTTTATTCCAGGTAAAGTTTTTTTGTACATACGCAAGAATTGCACTTGCTTTTTCATCATCGCTTTTCAGCTCCGAAATTCCCGGAGGCATATTTTCTTTCGCTAACTTGGTTTTTTTAAGCTCTCCTCCGAAATCCTCATTTTCATAAAGCCTCTCTTTGATTTGCTCCCAAGACCAGGAATACAGTTTCAATTCTTTAAAATTGGTAGAATTCAATTCAGCGCTGATTTTAGTTCTATAATTTCTATCGTTTTTTATAAATTTTTCCGATTTGAAACCTTTTACATTTTCATATCCGAATCTGTATGTTTTGTATTGAGAACCGTACAGGTATTTATCTGCTACTTCCCTATGTTTTGGAGTTAAAGACCCCGTATAGTTTAGATTGTATGAAATATTGATAGGACTATCCAGTACATATTCCGTATATAATGACGGAGTATCTGTTTCTAGTAAAATTTCAGGAATGGAATACAGGAATGGTGATACCACCTCATATTCATATTCAAGGACAGAACCGTCTTTCACATTAGGAAAGGCAAATTTAGTAATGGTAACATACTTATTTTCCTTGCTCTTATATTTTGAATTCTTTTCAACTTTAGTAGAAATTGCACTTCCATTTTCCAGGTTATAGGTAAAAGCCTTGATCTTGTTCAATGTTTCCTGATCACTTCCGTTCTGATACAAGGGAATTTCAAGATTCAACCAATCTTCTGCTTTATCCTTATTATATACTTTTATCCTGTAAAAATATTTTTTGTGTAAAAAGCCTGTAGTTCCATCTATCACAAAATGTAATGATCTATATAGAATTTCCGCAGGCGCATTTTCATCTAATGCTGACTTGGTCTTGGAAAGATCTGCGCTGTTAAATTTCGGGGGATTAAGGAACTCATGCTTTTGAGCCCCAATAAAAATGCAATTTATTGCAATAAAGACTAATAATAACTTTTTTTTCATGCCTTAGATTTTTGTAATTAAAATTTTCGAGTTATCAAGACCGTTCATTTTTTTTCTAAAACTCACGTAATCATTATATTTTTCTTTGGGATATATTCCCTTGTTTACTCTTACCGTCCTGTTCACCTTCAGATTTTCACCTTCTTTTATAATATTTAATGTATATGAACCGAATTCAGAATTGATGGTAACATTATCCGGAATTTCCTCAATCTTATAGTTTTTTGGAATTTCGAAAGTAATCTGATATTCATCTTCAAAAGATTGGCCTATCTCGAACGGTAATTCCCTGTTATCATCTGTTTTATAAATAGTATTGGCGAAAATAGGAACAGCTCTGAATATCATGCTGCTTCCCGCATTTTTAGAATAATTGTTCGCTTTAAAATCAATATTATATTTTGAAACCGCATGATCCCTGTCATTCACAAAATCTTTCATTTCTACCTTTTCAAAATTCAGGACGTCCAATTGATTTTTCAAAGATTCATTTCTTTCTTTAGGAGACAAGTTGCTATAAACGAGACTATAATCATACTGACTTCCGGTATATTCAAACAATCCAGCTCCTGAAATGCTGTTATCCTCACTGAGCTTTACTTTTAGGATTTGTTTTTCCTTATTTTTATCAGCCGTGTAAACCGGAGTATCTATCAGTTCGATTCCATTTTTCTTAATAGAAAGAACATT
>NZ_BAAFHL010000116.1:0-4121 GCF_042849955.1 Chryseobacterium barbadense | reverse complement strand
GCTTATTTAGTTACCATTAAAACGGATACTAATAAAAACGCAAGTGCGAAAATTATTAAGAAATAAACTAAGATGAGAAGAAATTATATACTGGTAGCCATGCTAAGTGTTATGGCTATCAATACCAGCCTTAAAGGACAGGATGCCCCTGCCATAAAAACAGATTTACCACAAATGATCCCGCCATCACCTACAGTAGCATCTTTGATGAAATTCGAAGAAGTTCCGGTGAGCAATTATACGGGAGTCCCGGATATTTCTCTTCCGCTTTTCAGTGTAGCAAGTAATTCCAAAGATATTAATGTCAATATTGCTCTAAAGTATCATACTTCCAGTGTTGCGGCCGATGAAATTGCCAGTGATGTAGGATTAGGATGGAATTTATTTGCAGGCGGAACTGTTTCCAGAACGGTAAAAGGATATCCAGATGAAGAATTGGTGCTGGCTTCCGGTTCTAAACCCGGAAAAGTAGGAGTTTATCAGACTACTACCGCCAATCACATCAATAACTTCTATTATTTTTCAAATAATATTCTGAATGCAACCAAAGATTATTACAAACCTAATTTATCAGCGGCAGATCAGGAAACCGGAAATGAATATATCTGGATGGCCAACCGTTCAGAAATATACGATACGGAACAGGACGTATGGCAATTCAATTTTTTTGGAAGGACGGGAAGGTTTTATATCAAAAAAAACAGCTCAGGAAGCCTTGAAGTAGTACCATTGGATAGTTATACGGTTAAAATTATCAATCAATATGATACCAGTACTTTGAAACCTACAGGGTTTGTTATCTTCGATGATCAGGGGTATCAATATGTTTTTGATATCATAGAAATTTCCAATAATTATGGAGGAACATTAAATTCTTACTATAAGAACGGACAATTGGTTTCATTTGATAACTTATACACGGACCGGGAATTCAACAGTTCTTTCCACCTTTCAAAAGTGATCAGCCCCAATAATATTACCCTGATCACCTACGAATACAATGAGAATGAGATCAAGGAAGGTTTTACTAATGTAACCAAGAGAACAACGGAATTTGGTGATCTGGGGCAAAGTCTCTCTTATATATATGATACCTATAACCACTGTGATGATTTTCCACCGGTAACTACAGTAACAAGGTCTTCTACCCTGGTAAAAACGAAGAAATTAAAAACTATTAAAGTAACCAATAACGCATTAATCAAATTCGAATATATTCAGGGAAGACAGGATAGTAATTTGATGTCACCTGAAAATGCATCTTATCTTAAATCAGTTTCTTTGTCGGACTGGGAAAATCATCTGATCAAAAAATACAGTTTTACCCAGGATTACAAAACAGTTCTGGATACAAGAATGTTTTTGAAAAAAGTAGATGAGCTGGATAAAACAGGACAGTTAATTGGAAGCTATCAGCTAACCTATGAAGATAATAGCACTGCAGGGAAAGTAGTTAATAAAGACTCTTGGGGATACTTTAACCTAACGGATGTCTGCGATTCCAATGCCTCTTCCGAATACAGAAGAAAAGTAGATCCTTCATTTTCAACAACGGATCTGTTGCAGAAAATTAAATATCCTACCGGAGGAAGTGTGGTTTTTGACTTTGAAGCCAACAGATATTCTTATGTGGGAGATCAGCAGATAACGGATTTCAGTGAAAATAAAGAATATATTTTCCAGTCATCAGATGGTTTAAGCTTTACTAACAGCAATAATACCATATTATTACCTACTTCAACTTCAGACAGGAGAGTGAAATTTTCTCCAAGTATCACTTTATCGGGAGATCCGGGAGTTGATACCCGCTCATTTATGTTACAAGTTTATAATACCGCAACTTCCAAGTGGGAAAAAGTACAGAATCTTAACTGCTCTTCGGCTAATTCCAACTGTTGTTTTTATGTTATCCTGGAGAAAAATAAGGGATACCGTATCTGGAGACAGAATTTTGATATCAATTATAATGGAACGGATACCATGGGAGTAGAATATTATAATGAAGGAGCGATCAATAATTTCTTATATGGTGGAGGAAACAGAATCAGAAGAATCGGCTATTTTAATTATGATGCTCCGGCGGATTTTTATAAAAATCTACACCCGCATCCGGTTTCTCCGTCCAAAGAAAAAAAATACACCTATAATTTTAACGGAACCACTACCAGTAGCGGAGCTTTGGCAGATCCGAAGCCATTATTCAAGTATACTCAGGGATTCAGTGCTAAATTTAAATTTAAACCTTATGGGTGGACCACTACCTGCTATGATGGAGATAGCCAGATCGACACCTATTCCAATACCTATGATGTCATCACTACCGAAAATAATATTCCACTATTTAAAACCCAGGGAGCTGCAGTAGGCTATAAATTTGTGACGGTGGAAGATGGTACCGGAACAGGAAGAGGAAAAACAACTTTTGAATATACCTCACCTATAGACTTCCCTAATATAGAATATCCGGCAGGCCCGCCTTTTGTACAACCCAGGAATTATGATTATAAAAGAGGAAACCTGATCCGTTCGATTGTGTACGATAACACTTCCAGAAAATTATCTGAAACGGAGAACCAGTATAACTATATCAATTACGAAGAATACACCGGAGTTAAATTTATAAAACCTGCAGAGGTATATAACGGAAGCAACGCAAGTTATCCTAAAACCTATGCCTTGTATAAATTTTCACTTAACGATGGAATTTCCTGTATGGAATGTAGTGATGCTTATTCTTCTCCGAGATCTTTCTGGGGCGGATTACCTTTGGATCTGAATACCCCTAAATTTATTCCGGTACCTGTTTTTGAAACATTTGGATGGACACAGCTTACCAATACCACATCAAAGAACTATTTCTATGAAAATGGGACCCAGAAAGTCATCCAGAGAAGTGAAGCATTTGAGTATAATACAGTCAACAAAAGGATGAGTTCTCATATTGTGAATAAAGCAGACGGCGGAACCCTTAAAACATTGTATTATTACCACACCGGAAACTCTGCTTATTCCCAGAACAGAATTGCTGAAATTGAGAAAATAGAAAGTTATAAGAACAATATCTTAATAGACAGTAAGAAAATCGTATATGATAACAATTGGGGAGCTAATGTATCTTATCTTCCGAAAGAAATACAGTCTGCTGTCGGAGCTCAGTCATTGGAAACCAATGTTACCTTCAACAAGTATGATGCATTAGGTAACCTATTACAGTACACGACCAAAGAAGGCATTCCCGTATCTATTGTCTGGGGATACCAGAAAACACAGCCGATTGCCAAAGTAGAGGGCATTGCCTATGCCGATCTGGAAAATCTAGGATTGATCTCTTCAATTGTTTCAGCTTCTGATACAGATGGTAATGATCCTTCCACAGAAGGAGCTTTAGTGACGGCATTGAATAACTTCCGAAACCATTCTGCCCTTCAGAATTACCAGGTGACCACCCTTACCCATAATCCACTTATCGGGGTTACCACCATGATTCCGCCATCCGGAATCAAGGAAACTTACCAGTATGACAATGCGAACAGATTGGAGAAACTGATGGATGAAGATGGCAAAGCATTAAAAGAGTTTAAATACAACTACAAAAACTAAGGATGATGAAAAAAAGAATAATTCTATTAAGCAGTTTTTTGGCGGCAGGTTGGACGTTTGCCCAGACTACACCGAGTACAACTGAAAACTATGTATATACCAAAACCTATCTGTCGGATCCTACAGCAGGAACTCCTAAAACCTCAGAAGCAGTACAATATCTTGACGGGTTGGGAAGGCCTAAGCAGGTGGTGAATGTAAAAGCTTCGCCAACAGGAAAAGATGTGGTTTCTTATATCGAATATGATGCTTTTGGAAGACAAGTCAAAGATTACCTTCCTGTGCCACAGTCAGGAACCCAGAATGGAACTATTTATACTTCACCACTTGGAAATGCTTCAACAATTTATGGAGCTGAAAAAATCTATGCTGAAAAAACACTGGAAAACTCACCACTGGACAGGATCCAACAACAAATCCAAGTAGGAAATGACTGGAGTACCAAACCTGTGAAGTTTGAATATGATGCTTGCATGGTAGCTGATGGAGTGAGAAAATTTACTACCTCTACGACTTGGGAG
>NZ_BAAFHL010000115.1:0-4133 GCF_042849955.1 Chryseobacterium barbadense | reverse complement strand
GGACAACGAGTGCGGCTTCTCTTTTTCCTTTTTCCGTAACAATGAGCGGCTTATAGGTTTCGTAGATCACCCAGTTTTTTTCCGCAAATTTCTTCATCATATTATTCACACTCGGCATTTTTACATTTAAAAATTTGCTGAGCTCGTTAATTGTTACGTTTCCTTCATGATCAACCAAGTGAAACAAAGCCTTCAGATAGTTTTCTTCCGTTAATGTTGTTTTCAAAATGTTAGATGATTTTCAATACAAATCTAACAAAATATTATGAAAATCCTGCTCTTGTTGTTTTAACTTTTTTTAATTTTACTCTATGAAATTTTCATTCAAAAACGATTATTCAGAAGGATGTCATCCTTTGATTCTGCAGGCTCTTTCAGAGTATAATTTAGATCAGCAAGCCGGTTATGGAGAAGATGAATATTCTTTAAAAGCGAAAGAATTAATTAAGCAAAAAATTAAAAAATCTAATTCGGATATCTATTTTGTTTCAGGAGGAACGCAGGCCAATTTAATTGTTATTTCTTCGATCCTGAAGCCTTATCAGTGTGTTATTTCCTCATCTACCGGACATGTTTTGAACAATGAAACCGGAGCAATTGAAGCAACGGGCCATAAAATCCTGAGTATTGAGACAAAAGATGGAAAGCTAAGACCTTCAGAGATCATTCCTGTATTGGAAAATCATAGAAATATTCCGCATCAGGTAATGCCTAAAATGGTGTATATCTCTAATTCAACAGAATTGGGCACCATTTATAATGCAACTGAGCTGAAAGAGCTTTCCGACTTCTGTAGAGAAAATAGCCTGTATTTGTTTATGGACGGAGCCAGGATGGGGCATGGCTTAACTTCGGAAATAAGTGATCTTACACTGGAAAAGGTGGCTGAGCTGACGGATGTTTTTTATTTGGGCGGAACAAAAAACGGCGCTCTGATAGGAGAGGCAATTATCATTAATAATCAAAGTCTTCGGGAAGATTTTGCTTTTAATATCAAGCAAAAAGGAGCCTTATTGGCTAAAGGAAGACTATTGGGAATCCAGTTTTTGGTACTGATGAAAGATGATTTGTATTTTGATCTGGCCAAACATGCGAACCGGCAGGCTATGAAAATTAAAAATGCATTGAAAGAAAGGGGAGTGCGGTTTCTCTCAGATACCTATACCAATCAGATTTTCCCGATTTTAAGTAATCGTATCATTGAATCTCTGTTTGAGAAATTTGAATTTTATGTCTGGAAAAAAATTGATGCGGATTTTTCAGCTGTCCGTCTGATTACTTCCTGGAATACGGATGATGAAGCTGTGGAAAGCTTCATTGAAATTATTAAAAGAGAATTATAATGAAAAAGCAGCCATTCAGGCTGCTTATATGTTCAGTTTTTTTGCTATACTCAGAATGAGATGGTATGAACTTTATTTCAGAGCTTCTGTAACGATTTTGCAATCAGCAGTTTTCAGTTTGTGGCCCGCATTATAATTGATTTTGCTTTCGTTGGCGTATTTCATTTGGCCGTTATCGTCTTTCTGCTCACCGATTCCTTCGATCAATGTATTGTCTTTCTGAATGAAGAAAATGTCTCTTTTACTTTTTGTACCTTCAGATTCGAACTCATAAGTAAGTTTCAGGGTATCTCCTGATTTGAAGCCTGTAACATCACCCTTAGAGCTGTCTTTTTCATTGTTTTTGTAAGACATTTTCCCGGTGATAGTGCCCAGGTTGTCATCAATGCTTGCAAAAACAGTGTCTTTCCCAACTACACTCATATAGCAGAAAGATTTAGGGCCTAATGTATCAACCACAGTTTCTGTGATTGCTGTAGAATCAGGTTCAACCTGAGGAGTTACCGTTTCTGTTTTTTTGTTGCAGTTCATCAGAAAAACGGAAAGCGAACCCAGTAAGATCAATTTTTTCATAATCCTTTTTATTATGTTAAATCAAATTTCGGATGCTAAAATAACAATACTTATCTTTAAAAAGACAGGTATGATTAAATTATTTTAAATTCTTCTCTAATAACGTGGAATTGTTATTATAATTGTTTACTCAATCAAACCCTTAAAGCTCCCCTGAAGCCTCTTGCCGCATAATAGGAATCTGCCCCATTATGATACATAAAGACCGTATTGTACCGGCGGTCACAGAAAATAGCTCCACCGAGTTCTCTGATGCTGGCCGGGGTTTTCACCCAGCTTGATGTTTTCAGATCAAATTTTCCAAGCTCCTGTAATTGTCTGTATTCTTCTTCTGTAAGAAGTTCAATTCCCATCTCGGAAGCTTTATCGATAACATTGCTTTCCGGTTTGTTGGCCTTTCTGGCTTCCCATGCCGGGTAATCATAGCAAAGACTTCTGCGCTTCGGGCTTTCCGGTGAACAGTCAAAGAAAATATATTCGTCGTTTTTTTTGTCGTAATCCACTACATCCGGCTCACCTTCGGTTTCTTCCATTTCATTTAATGACCAGAGTTTTTCAGGATTCTTTTCCAATCTGGACTGTATTTTGTTCCAGTCTAAGTCTTTGTGACGGGACATATTCTTTTCAAAGCGTTGTTGCAAAACTTTCAATAGTTTTTCGCTTTGTTCGGCGGACAGTTTCTTTTTACTCATATTATTTGTTTAAGTGGTTAATCTAATTTAGTGATTTGAAGCCAAAATCTTTCGATCGGCCGGTCTGAAATACCAGGATATCATTACCAGAATCAATAGTAATAGAGCAGGGAAGGTCTTTCCCAACGAATCTCCCACAATGAGATGGGAAATTAAAGCGCCGGACATAACGAAGGCGAAACCTGCGTAAGCCCATTCTTTCAGCAAAGGTGTTTTAGGAATAAGAACGGCAATAACCCCTAATATTTTCCAGATCCCAATGATTGTCATGAGATATAAAGGGTATCCTAAATGGGTGAAGTTGGCCACTTCGTCCTGGTGTCCCATAAGCTGTACGATAGCTGTTGAAACCATTCCTAATGCCATCCAAAGGGTGAAAATCCAGTAGATGATCTTGTTTCTTTTGTGTGATTTTTGTGCTTCCATGTTTGATGTGTTTAGTTATTAATCGTTTAAACCTTTTCCTTTCAGGATCTGAGGGATATATTTTTCAATCCTGGATTCACGGGTTTTGGTTTGTTTAGCGGAAGAAAAATGGAGTAGGTAGGCTCTTTGCCTGCCCGGAGTGAGTGCTTCAAAGGCTTCCTGTAGTTCCGGGCTTTCATTCAGTTTATTTTGAAATTCTTCCGGTATCTCAAATTCCCTGGTTTTTTTCATTTTGACCTGAAGTCCGGATTTTTCAACTTCAACGGCTTCATAAACATACATTTTTATCACTTTTTCCAAATCATTAATTTCCTGAAGGCCGGTAAAACGTATTTGCCGGGCAGCCTGAACGTTCTCCGTTTGCTGGATAAGAATGTTATCGGTATCCTTTAATAGAGCACCTTTAAACAGCAGGAGGGCGCAGTATTCTTTGAAGCCATGAATCAAAACAATATTTTTGCCGTGATAGGTATAGCACGGACATCCCCATTTTACTTCTTCCTCAAGGCCTGTATCCAGTAGAATGGCTCTTAATTTCTCAAATTTTTTTTGCCATGGCCCGGCATTATTAAAGAAAAAATCAGCTTTTGGGTTCATAATCTTTATTTTAGATGAGAAACAGTTTCCTGAAGGCGGTTATGGGCCATATTAATTCCTTGTGCAAAAGGTAATTTTAACATTTGATCCCTGTCATCTACAGACTGATAAACAGTATGAATGGTAATTTTACTGGTATCATCTGTTAATTTTTCAAAGGTGATGTATTCAAGCTGGGCCGGAAAAGGGGTGTTTTCCATTTGAAAGGTTCTGATAATTTTCTGGTTGGGAATAAACTCATGGATAGCTCCGTTAGCTTTGAAAACCACATCACCCTGAGGGTTGGTAATCTGAAATTCGTAGCCGCCGTGTTGCTTATTTTCAAGCTTTAATACTTTATTTCCCATCCATTGTTCTATAAGTTCCGCTTCGGAATAGGCTCTGAAAAGCAGTTCCAAAGGCAGATCGAACTCCCTTGTGATGAAAATTTCCTGTTTGCCGTCTTCTGCGTGGATTTTGGTCTTTAGTTCCATACTGATTATTTTTTGGATTGGTAGGCTTT
>NZ_BAAFHL010000114.1:0-4165 GCF_042849955.1 Chryseobacterium barbadense | reverse complement strand
GCTCCATTCTGCATGCTGACGGACAGCCAGTAATCTGTCTGAAATGGTTGGAGCCGGAAGATGCTCTCCGGTTGCAAAGAAATGTTTGATTTCATTGAAGATCCAAGGATATCCAATGGCAGCACGACCAATCATGATTCCGTCGCAGGCATATTTTTGTTTGTATTCCAATGCCTTTTCAGGAGAATCAATATCTCCGTTTCCAAAGATCGGAATCTCAATATTTGGATTTTGTTTAATTCTTGAAATATGTTCCCAATCCGCTTCACCTTTATACATTTGTGCACGGGTTCTGGCATGGATGGTTAAAGCTTTGATTCCTGTTTCTTGTAAACGTTCTGCCACTTCATCAATATTAATGGAAGTGCTGTCCCATCCTAAACGGGTTTTTACAGTCACAGGTAAATGAGTAGAACTTACGACAGCCTTTGTAAGACGAACCATAAGATCAATATCTTTCAATACACCGGCTCCGGCACCTTTGCAAACAACTTTTTTTACCGGGCATCCGAAATTAATATCAACTAAATCCGGATTTACGGTTTCCACAATCCTTGCAGACATGGCCATTGCCTCTTCATCACCTCCGAAAATCTGGATTCCTACAGGTCTTTCATAATCGAAAATATCTAATTTTTTTCGGCTTTTGATAGCATCACGGATCAAGCCTTCGGAAGAAATAAATTCCGAATACATCAGATCTGCACCATGCATTTTGCACAGACGTCTGAACGGAGGATCACTTACATCTTCCATCGGAGCCAGCAAAAGAGGAAATTCCGGCAGTTCTATGTTGCCTATTTTTATCATAGTGCAAATTTACGAATTTCTAACTTTCTATCAGACTGATATTATCTATCAGTATAAATAGTATTTATTTTGAACCATCAACCATCAACCATCAACTATCAATTATCATTCATCATGTATAATCCTAGAAGCTTGCCTTCACCTGCATGCTACCGATATGAATAGTTCTGTCACCGGAATTTCTGCCTTCATAATTGAGATTCAATTGTAAAAAGGAATTAATGGCCTGCTGTATGAATACGCTCCAGACCTGATTTTTTCCCGGTTTTAAGCCGTCAAGCATCTGGTTCCCAACAATACTGAAGTTGTTACCCACGAAGTCGTTATTGATAAATGAGAAATTTCCCCGGATAGAGGTTTTCTTACGTTCCCATTGAATGGTCCCTGTAATATCAAATGCTTTCAGAAACTCCTCACCATCCACTCTTTGTTTTTGACGGAAAGCTGAAGAAAGTTCTGCCTGGATAGCATCTGTGAATTTATAAGTAGCTTTAGGCTTTGTCTCAAAATTACTTAAACGATAATCCCGGGTTTTAAACAATTGTGAAGAATTTTGAATATCGTGTACAGAATTTTCCCAGTCTATCCTGAATTCTTTATTAAACCAATAACCGATATTCAGGAAATGAGAAATTTGCTCTCTTTCTTCATTACTGAAATTGGCATTGATGAGGTTGTCATTAGAAATAAAGCGGTAGTTTCCGTTCCATCCCGATTTTTCAGTAGGGCTGAACTGAACTGAGGTTAAAATATTCTGGTTTTTAAGAATCTGGTCCTCATTTTTCTCAAAAGGATTCAGTACTAAAACTTTATCTTTCTTAAAGAAGGAATTCTGTGAATTTAAGGAAATATTAAAGTTCCAACGCTTCAGAAAGGAGTTTTCAGAGTTGAAAATAATTGATGGATTTACAAATAATGCTAACTGAAGCTTATTTTTATTGGAGGGAAGATACCTTACAGAGTTGGTATAAATCCGGATGTATTGAGCCAGGTCAGAATATTCTGCAATCTCAAATTCGTCGAGTTGTTGAATTCCATCACCATTATAATCGGTCCACTTATAAATTCCTTGTCCATCAGTCACTTTTATATATTGGAATTCCCTTTGGGCCTCCTGTCCGTTACCCAGTTCATAAAATGCCTGTAAGCGCATTCCGTTTCGGAAAAGTTGCTGATTGTAAAGGATGTTACCTACCACAAAATCGTTGTTCCTGGTCATATCGGCATCGGCATTCTGGTAAAAGAATTTTCTATAATGAAGCAAAGCATTCAGGGTGGTTTTTTCAGTCTTGATGATCTGACTTTCGGCCATAATCCCTAAAATATTGTTCATATTCTGCAATCGATTGTCACGAACGGAATCGTTGTCTCTCATATAGATTTTCGTCAATAACTTGGTTCTTGTACTGTCACCTATTTTCTTTTGTACGAAAATTTCTTTCCAGCTGAAGCTCGTGACATCCATAAGCTGGGTGTCATTGTATTTTTTTTCGTTGTGTTCCATGCTTCCTCCAATAGCCCAGCTCCCTTTTTTGCCAACATATTCAGTAGAGACGCCTCCCCTTATGAACTTGGTGTCCTGAAGTGTTGCATTGGTACTCAGATAAGAAAGATTTCCTTTGGTAAGGAATTTCCCGGTAATCCAGCCAAAATCCAGATCATTTTTAATACCTTTATAAGAATCACGTTCATCAAGATAATTGATACGATAGTTTAAAGTAGATTTGTTGTTCCATTTATTCAGGAAACTAAAAATAAACCTGTTTTGGGTTCTTCCACTGAATTCCTGGGCAAGGTTGAAATCCCTGGAAAATTCCACATCATTGATACGGTCTAAAATATGGAATTGTTTATCAATATATTGATATTCAAAGCTCGGCGTTCCTTTCCAGTTATTTTTGGTAAAAGTTTTATTTCCGAAAATACGCCCTGCATATCCTATATTTTGTTGTGAGTCTCTTGAAGAAAATAAGTTGATATCATAATTGCTTAAAGAGAAATCTGCACCAATTTTTCCTTCTTTCATGAGGAATTCGGAATTAAGTGAATAAACCTGGGATTTTTGCGGGGAAGGAAGCTTCCTTACGGCTCTGTAATCTCCCATATTAGGGCCTACATATTCAAAAACACGGCCATTGTTGGTGGTCTGAGTAATTTTATAATCTCCAAGATTCGCTCCGAAATACGTGTAGGAAACCTGATAAAGCGTTTCATTGGGATCGGTGGAGAATTCATAATAATTGCCGTTAGGATCCTGAATCAGACGGTATAAGATTTTATTAACGTCGTATTCTGTAAGAACACCGGAAGGTGCATACATTAAATTCGGATCATTTCCTGCATTCGCCAGAATCTGTTCGTCTTCCTGAGACAAATTAAGGGATAACGGAGCATTCTTATTATCATTCTCCATAAACCAATTCAATCCTAATCTCAGCTTTTCTCTCTTATGCTCAACTTTTCCGGTGAACAGATATCTTGAATAATTCCTGTTGGTATAATTATAGGAAATCGTAATGAAATTCTGCTGGAAAATAGGACGGAAACTGGTAAATGTAACTTCGCCTGTATTGTAGTTGATAATATAATCCTGATTTTCCCCACGCTTCATTAAAATGCCATCAATAAAAACCTGTTCCGATCCGGAAATAAGAGTTATAAATTGTTCTCCATTCTTGCCGGTAAGTCGATAAGGTCCCTGATTGCCCTCGACTCCCTGGAAACGTACCCTGTGGAATTCACTTCGGGCTACCCCCATCGAAACATCAACGAAGGTTTTATTATCTTTACCAAACTCCGTCTGGAACTGCAGTCCCATGCTTCGTCTCTGATATTTTGCAAAATAGTTTTTGGCTTCTACAAGATCCAAATGCCCAGCCCTTAGAATCGATTTATCCTTAATGTTCAGCTGCATATAAATTTTATCAAACTCTTCCAGAGTCTGAGTATATCCATCTGCCTGAATCGGTAAATTGTGATCAGATATACTTGCGAGAATCGTTACATCTTTAGAAAGCCTTCCGGAAATCTGGAGGTCCATCGAACTTTGAACGGATTGACCCTGATTATTCCCAAAAGTTATCCCCCGGATAATAGAACCCTTTGAGTTGAGCTCACCCAAGAATCTTTTTTTATCGTTTTTCGCAAGAACAGCCTCATCCACGATAATTTTATTATTGGTTTTTACAAAATCAAGGGTGTCTTTGGCGAAAATATCCTGTTCAAGTCTGGCCGCTATAATACTATCTTTTCTGACAGAAAATATACTATCTCTCTTAAAAGTGAAAAGAGTATCATTTTTTATTGTATCTTTATCTGTAGGAAGGTTTGGATTTTTCCACGTGAATATTTGTGC
>NZ_BAAFHL010000113.1:0-4246 GCF_042849955.1 Chryseobacterium barbadense | reverse complement strand
ACTCCGCTCGGAGACATGTTTGCCTGTGCTGTGGACGAAGGAATCTGCCTTCTGGAATTTACCGACAGAAAGAATATGGATAAGCAATTCAAATCCTTATCCCAATCTTTAAATGCAGAAATTGTTGAAAAAGAGCATCCACATTTTACACAGCTTGAAAAAGAGCTGAAAGAATATTTTGAAGAAAAAAGAAACAGGTTTGAAGTGCCATTATACATTACCGGAACCGAATTCCAGGAAAAAGTATGGCAGCTTTTGCGTGAAATTCCGATGGGAGAGACCAGAACCTACAAACAGCAATCAGAGTTTTTAGGAAACCCGAAAGCTATCCGCGCTGTAGGAACAGCGAACGGCATTAATAAAATAGCCATTCTGATTCCCTGTCACCGGGTGATTGGCTCCAGCGGAGAACTGGTAGGCTATGCCGGAGGAATCTGGAGAAAACAAAAATTGTTGGAATTGGAGAAGGCTATCTTGTTTTGATTTTGTAATTTTAAACAAAAATTTGTACGTGAGAAAGTTAATAATAGCACTTGGTTTATCAGTTTCGGCTTTAAGTTTTGCACAGGATTATTCAGTTCCGGCAGCGAGTCCGAGACAAAAAGTAGAACAGCAATTTTCAATGTCTAAAGTAACAGTTGATTACGGAAGACCGGGAGTGAAAGGACGTAAAATATTCGGAGAATTAGTTCCTTACGGCCAGGTTTGGAGAGCAGGAGCCAATTCCTCTACTAAAGTTACCTTCGGACAAGCCGTGAGTTTTGGAGGGAAAATAGTTCCGGCGGGAACTTATGGATTATTCATCGTTCCTACGGAAAAAGAGTGGAAAGTGATCCTGAATAAAGATTTCCAGCAGTGGGGCGCTTATACGTATGATCCGAAGCAGGATGTGGTGGACGTTACGGTTCCCGTAAATAAACTGGCAGACAAGCAGGAATGGTTTGAAATTACCCTGAATCCTATTGATGAAAACTCGGCCAACCTTGTGCTGAAATGGGACTTTACCCAGGCGGAAGTTCCGTTAAAACCGGCAAAGCCTGATGCGGTGATCAAGATTACGGATAAGCTGAAAGAGATTAAAAAAATAGAATCTGACGCCAATAAAACCAAAAGTTAAGCAATGAGTTTTTCAATCCAACCTGTTTTGGAAAATCAGGAATATCAATTAATCCCCTTACAGCAAGGGGATTTTGAGTCTTTATATGAAGTAGCTTCAGATCCGAAAGTATGGGAACAGCATCCCAATAAAGACCGTTATAAAAGAGAAGTTTTTGAAATCTTTTTCAAAGGCGCTATTGAAAGTCAAGGTGCTTTCAAAATAACAGACAAAGCTTCCGGTGAAATACTGGGGAGCAGCCGTTATTATGATTTCAATGAAAAAGACAACAGCATTTTTGTAGGGTATACCTTTTATGGTACGAATTCATGGGGAAAAGGAGTAAATCCGCAGGTGAAAAAGCTCATGCTGGATTATATCTTCCAATATGTAGATAAAGTATATTTTCATATTGGTAAAAACAACGTGCGTTCCCAGATTGCATTAGGAAGATTAGGAGGGAAGAAGATTGCAGAGGAAGAAGTCGCTTATTTCGGAGAACCTCCAAAAACCAATTTTGTATATGAAATAAAAAAAGAAAACTGGCTACAATGAAAAAATATAAAATCCGGAAATCGCCATTTGTAGTACCCACCACAGATGGGAAATTAATAGAGGAGCATTGGGGAAATTCCACACAACATTCCCATATTTCCATTGCTCATATGGTAGCTCCGCCGGAGTGGAGCGAGCCGCATCAGACTCCTGAATTTGATGAGTTTACCATTATTATCTCGGGAAAGAAGCAGTTTGAAATAGAAGGAGAAATTGTTGTTCTTGAAAAAGGACAGAGCATCTTAGTAGAAAAAGGAGCCAGAGTACGTTACAGCAATCCGTTTTCAGAGGTTTGCGAATATATTTCGATCTGTCTTCCTGCTTTTTCTATGGAATTAGTGAATAGGGAAGAAGAAGGAGTAGATTGATTTAATTTAATGAAAGCAGAATCATTAAATTGCCTGTAAATTACCGGTTTTGTCATTCAGGGCGAAACGTAATGGAGTGAAAAATCTAATCTTAAGATCTTTCCTGTCGTCAGAATGAGAAAGTGAATAAACGGCATCGGCTTCGCGTAAGCGAAGCCGATGCCGTTTATTTTGGATTATAAATTATTTCAAAATCTCTTTCAAGAACATCAGCGTATGATTCCAGGCCCTTTTCGCCATTACTTCATTATAATCAGGGGATTTCGGATCTGTGAATGTATGTTTGGAATGAGCATAAGTAATAATCTGCCAATCCGCATTTCCTTCATTCATTTCTTTTACTAAATTATCATAGTCCTGTTGAGTAACCCCTTGGTCATCTGCAGGATTTTCAACAAGGATTTTCGGATTTATAGGATTATTCTTTCTGGTCTGATCTTTAGCCAGGCTTCCATGAATAGAAACAACCCCGGCAACAGGTAAATTCCCTCTCGCTGTTTCTAAAGCACCGGTTCCCCCGAAACAATATCCGATTACGGCAATTTTCTCAGGAATTGCCCCATTTTTCTTAAGTTGTTCCAACGCCAGAGCGATACGCTTCTGGTAAGCTTCATAATTTTGCTTGTAATATCCTGAACTTTTTGCAGCCGTTGCATTATCTGCCGGAATATTTCCCTCTCCGTAAATGTCGGCAATAAAAGCAATATAACCTTGTTTTTCAAGATCTGCTGCTGCGGTTTTTGCTTCATCGTCTATCCCTTTCCAAGCGGGTAAGATAAGAACTCCGGGAAGCTTTTTCCCGGCATTGGAGGTGACCATGCCGTTGAGCTTTTGGGTACCATCCTGATAAGTAACTTTTGAAAGCTTTTGGCTGAAAAGTGTTCCTGAACTCATAAGAAATACTGATAATAAAATTGAACGTATCATATCTTGTAATTTTAGTAAGGTTGGTCTGCCATTCTGAATGGAGCACATCTCTTAATGCTCTTAATTTCTAAACTTTAATCTCTAAGGTTTATTGTTTTTGAATAGTCCATTTCTCTCCATCGTATTCATAGGTTTTTATTTGATTCAGATAGGTGATCTGCAGCTTGTAAGGATTGAAAATCATTAACTGAATGGCAATAGGTCTTGGATTTTCGTCCTTATTCTTCGACTGGATTTTTACAATATTATACTGAGGATTGTAATTCTTAAGTAAAAATACTTTTAATTCCGGATCATAAGGGGTAAGAAACTTCTCTTTTTCATCTTTTTCCAGCTTTGTTGACAGCGTTATTGTTCTTTTATACTTAGTAAGGTTTTCCAAAGCACTTTTATTCCAGAATTTTGAGATCAGATAATTATGCTCATCGGTGGCCAGAGTACTGCAGCAGGACCCTACCAGATCACAGGAGTACTTATCCATGAAATAAATAAAAATAAACGTATCCGTAAAGCTTTCTTCAGGAAGATCATCCAGAATATTCTTATTGATCTGGTCATAAATCTTTCCTATGTCTTTGTATTGAAGCTTGAAATTTTCAAGGTCGGTTTTGTCTTGTTGATAAATGGTTTCACATTTCTTTTTGAAGGGCTCCAATGCATCAGTTGCTACGGTACCAGCCTTTTCAGGGTTTTTATCCCAATAGAAAGGTATTTTGTCATTATCAGTATCGGAAAGGCATTTTTCTTCACCATATTGTTTCTTGCATTTTTCCAGTAAAGCCTGCTCTTCCATTACTTGTTGATCCGTTGTCTGGGCCTGAAAATAAATTCCTATAAAAGGAAGTAAAAATAAAATTTTGTTCATATGCATAAAAAATCCTCATCTAAATTACTAAATAAACTTATCATGAGGATGATTAAATTCTTATTAGGCAGGTATTTTATTCAAATTGAACACCTAAGTTGATCAGTTCCTGCTGTAAATCTGTTTCAGAATGAATGTGGATGGTGTTAAAACCTAAAGACTGCGCCGTTTCAATATTTTTTACATTATCATCAATGAAAACAGATTCCTGTGCCTGAATATGATATCTTTCCAGTAATACATACCAGATCTTCGGATCAGGCTTGATTAATTTTTCTGTCCCTGAAACCACAATTTTCCCATTGAAGAGCTGAAAGAAATCATAATTTTCCAAAGCGTACGGGAAGGTTTCTGCAGACCAGTTTGTTAAACCGAAAAGTTCATAGTCAGTGTTGCCAAGTTTTCTCAGCACTTCTACATTGTGAGGGATGTCGC
>NZ_BAAFHL010000112.1:0-4328 GCF_042849955.1 Chryseobacterium barbadense | reverse complement strand
TGTTGTAGGTAAACCAACTGTAGTGACGGCTGTTGACGGAATTATTCCTCCAAGGCTTTCCGGGGATCAGTTACAGGCCAAAGATGCCATTTATACTCCGGGGCATGATGGTGTAATCGTTTATGTAACTTCAGGTGTGACCGCTCCGTCTCCTAAAACCATAAATGTTACTTTACCAGGATTTTACTTTTATAATGGTACAGCAAATGTGTGGACCGCCCTACAAAGTAATGCACAGGCGGGAGGAACAGGAACTGCCATATACGCAAGCAGAGATGGTGCCTGGTCATTGCTCAATTTAGGTATTGCAGGTACCAATTGGAATAAAATAAGCCTTACTTCAACCGATACGATCACGGGAGTACCTTCATTAATCAATAATGGTGTTTATACGGCGCCAAAACCGGGACTGTACGAAGTTAAATATGATGTTCAGCTTGAGGGTGGTGTAGATCTTAGTGTTCTTGGGGGTAAAACTTTAGGCATTATAAAAAACGGGACCACTATAATTGACCAAAAAATCTTCGATGCCGTAAGGGTTTCAATATTGAGTGTCACTTTAGCATCTGTTCCGGTTACTTCTACCACTTTAAATACGGTAGTTCAACTTAATGCCGGAGACACATTAACTTTTGCAGTTGAAACCGGAGGTGTTAATTTAGGTTTATTGACTGATGGAAAAGTTTCCGTAAACGTTTATAAGATATCTGAATAATATTATTTGCATTTAGATCTTGTATAAATTTTATGGAATTGAACTTTAAGCATATTCATCTCGGAAATCTAATCAAACAAAAAGTTGATGAAATTCAACTGGATCATACTCGAATATGTAAATTCCTCCATTGCAATGAAATAGAATTGCAGCAGATGTTTTCTGCCGAAAGTCTTGACAGTGATATTATTTTAAAATGGAGCAAATTATTAGAATATGATTTATTCAGAATTTATTCACAGCATTTGATATTGTTTTCACCCCCTCAGAAAAGGCAATTAGATAAAAGGGATATTTCTTGGAAAAGTAGTTTGCCGGTATTTAAAAAGAATATATATACTATTGAAATTATAGAATTCATTCTGGAAATGATTAATACCGGTGCAAAGACGAAAGCTCAGATTATTGATGAGTATAATATTCCCAAAACAACACTGCACAGGTGGATGGTAAAATATCAGGTTGAAAAAAATTCAATGTACTAGTATTATTTAAAACTATGACGCCTAACTATAAACAGATTTTTACAGATATTCTAGAACTAAAGTATCCTGATAAAAAAGGGTACTGCAGGAATATCCTGGATAAAACAGAAATTGGTCAATTAGATGTTATTAAGCTTAATCAGATCATATTTGGAAATAGGTCTAAAACCTCAGATTTCAATCAAAAATTGAAGTCTTATAATAAAACTACTATTATAAAGATTTTACGTTTTCAAGCAGAAAACAGATTGAATAATACTGAGATTGCCACCCATTTTAATTTAAGCAGAAATACCGTTTCCAAATGGAGGAAACAATTTGAGGTCAATTAATTTAAATGACCAATATTTTCACGAAACAATTCGATTCTAGAAACACAAAAATAAAAAGACCAGTTTTGCTGGTCTTTTTAATATGATGACTATGAGGATAAACATGCATAATAATTTAACCGTTAGGGTTTACATACATTTAGCCTTACTTTAGGGACAGAGATATCTTAACGATTGCGAAATTTCAAATTATAAGCTTATGGCGTAAAATTTGATGACTTTTTTATACCATCTTGGTCAGGATTCCTTGATCTTTTGGAATCAAATTTACAGACTCCTCTTGCTGGTTTGTCTTGCCGATCGAAATTAATCTAAAGAGATCAAGTAACTGATTGTTTTAGTATTATTAATGATGAAACCTTTTTTATTGAATAAAGGGTATTCCAATAGCTCTAAATATCAAAAGACATGAATAATAATGAGATCATTGATAAAATTATTATGTTTACAGACGAGGCCCATGGCGAACAAACCAGAAAGTATAATACCGACAGGTATATTGTTCATCCAGTAAGAGTGATGGAAGCCTGTCGACAGTATACTGAACGCTTATCGGTATTGTCTGCTGCCATCATGCATGATATTATTGAAGACACACCCTTGACTAAAAATGATATTTCTATCTTCTTAAGCAGTGTGATGGATGAAAAAAATAAAACAGAAACGGTTAACATGATTATTGAATTAACCGATGTATTCGTAAAAAAAGATTTCCCCCATTTGAACAGATCCAAAAGGAAGAAACTTGAAATAGAGCGGTTACAAAATATAAGTCCGGAGGCACAAACTATCAAGTATGCTGATATAATGGATAATGCTAAAGAAATAGTGCAAGATGATGTCTCATTTGCCAGACGTTTTCTTCAAGAATGCCGTGATATATTAATAGCATTAAAAAAGGGGAATCCAGAGCTTCGCCATAAGGCACTCAGTCTTGTGAATACAGAAATCCTGAAACTAAAGAATAATAAATGATTTTTGAAAATAATAATTCGCCAATGAAATGCTTAAATTGGGGCTAAGTCGTTTTATCTATCACGCAGAAGAGCCTTTCGAATTATGTAATCGATTTAAAATTCAGGAAAATAGATAATTTTACAATCAGTAATTATGCAGACTTCTGCCTGTATCTGAATCAGCTGTATATCAATATGCCCGTAACGATTCATCAATTCCAGTAAAATGCAAACCTTTTAACGCTGATCTTTATGGGACATCACCAATCCCTTCACTATGGTCGAACTAATCCGTATTCCATAGCTAATTTTACTGCGGTGCTTAAATTGGAGGTTTTGAATTTGACAATCAGGTTTTTGCGGTGGCTCTCTACTGTATGTGGGCTTATGCATAGCTTATCCGCTATTTGATTGGTGGTAAGACCTAGAGAGGCTTCCAGTAAAATCTCCTTTTCTCTGCGGGTTAATTTGGGTACCATATTTAATCCGGAATTCGTTTTCATCTCTACAATTTTTTTTGTCTGATTGCATAAAAATTTCTCACCCTTGAGTATGGTCTGTATACCCGAAATAATTTCTGTGACCAAAGCATTCTTCTGAATATACCCCATGGCGCCTTCTTCCAGAGTGCTGTTAATGACTGCAAACTCATTATGAACACTTAAAATAATAATTCGGATATCAGGATATTTTTTTAATATCGGCTTAATCAAATCTATACTATTGCCGTCGGAAAGGTTAATGTCCAGCAATAAAACATCTAAAATATGGTTTTCCAATCCTGTAAAAAGCTCACTTGAAGAGGAATAACAATCGACAACCATAAAATCTTCCTGTTGGGAAAGGATATTTTTTAAACCTTCCAGCAATAACGGGTGGTCATCAGTTATAGCAATTTTAATCATAATCTGTTTATTTGGGAAATTTGATTTCAATATTGGTTCCTATATTCATCTGGGATTCTATTTGCATTGTTCCTTTCAGAAACTCTACCCGTGAACGTATATTGTGAAATCCTGCAGAATGGGAGTGATTCAAAATATCGATATCAAATCCTTTTCCGTCATCCTCTACAATCATAACATAATCGGATTCATTTTCGATGAACTGAATAATAATCTGCTCTGCAGAAGCATGTTTTACGGCATTGTTGACCAATTCCTGAATAATCCTGTATACGAGAAGCTGACTTTCCAGTGGCAGCTGATCTGAATAATATAAAAACTGAACATCAATATCCAGCTTTGGAGTAGCCATTCGGGAAACATATTCCATCAAGGTTTCCTGAAGACCATATTTAAGCAACAAATCCGGCATAAGATTGTGCGCAACGCGGCGAAGCTCATCAACTGCGATATCGATCTGTGTCATGGATCTCTCTATTTGAGATTGCTTGTGGTCATTAGATTGATCTTTTAATAAGAATAGATTCATTTTTGTTCCGGAAAGTAAACTTCCGAGGCCATCATGAAGATCCCGGGCTATTCTTTCCCTTTCCTGTTCCTGACCTTCCAACATTAACGTAAGGTTGGAGATTTTTGAATTCTGCATCATCTTTTCCAGTTCAAGAAGATGCAATTTTTCTTTTTGCCTGATGCTTTTTGTTCTCTGAAAATAAGCATATAAAAGCAATATGAGAAGTAAGGAAACAGAGACTGTCAAACCGATATAAAATGTATTTATTTTCTCTTTATAGTCAATCCGTTCTTTATAGAGATCTACTTCCCGTTTTCTATTAAAGGATTCCAGCTGAGACAAACGAAGTTCCTGCGCTTTTTTACTGTTTTCTATTTCAGTAAATTCCAGTTTTCTTAATTGATTTTCTTTCGTTAATTCAAGA
>NZ_BAAFHL010000111.1:0-4357 GCF_042849955.1 Chryseobacterium barbadense | reverse complement strand
ACTGATACTGTTCATTCTCAAAATACGCATTGATGTGCTGCAAACCATTCGTCAGAATAATTTCTTTAGCTCCGATGATGGAATTATACCTTGCCGTCTGTTCAAATGTCTTCTCTGTTAATTTCACAGACGGAGCCTTGCATTCAACCAAAATCTTGGGTTGCGCTTTTTCCGTGATTAAAAGATCAACTCTTTTCGTTAAGCCGTTTAAAACGATCTTTTTTTCCGTAATCAATGCGGACGTAGAGTAGGACTTCACCGTCAGATAATAATGGATCCAGTGTTGGCGTACCCATTCTTCAGGAGTGAGCAAAAGGTAAGTTTTACGAACCAAATCATAAATAAAAAACTTATCTTTGTCTTTCTTGAATTTAAAATCAAAAGTTTCCTGAAAATTCAGTTTTGGAAGTTCCATTTATAAGATGAAAGAATTAGATTTAATCCTCAAAAATATTAAAAATAAAGAAGTTTTACCTATTTATTTTTTCCACGGAGAAGAACCTTACTTCATTGATGTAGCTGTAAAAGCCCTTGAGCATGACTTTTTGGAGGAGGATGAAAAAGCTTTCAACCAGACGGTAGTGTACGGAAAAGACACTTCCTATCAGGAAATCCTTTCATTGGCAAGACAATTTCCGATGATGGGGGATAAGCAGGTAATCATCGTAAAGGAAGCTCAGGATTTAAAGCTGAATGAAGAGGAAAACAGGATTCTGGAATCGTATGCAGAAAACCCTGTTCCTTCCACGGTATTGGTTTTTGCCCATAAGCACAAGAAACTGGACAGCCGTAAAAAAGCAGCCAAAGCATTAGACAAAGCCAAAGCCCTTTTCCTGAGTGAATCTATCAAAGAAAATAATCTTCCGAAGTGGATTGCCGATGAATGCATCAGCCTTAATATAAAAACAGCCCCTAATATTTCCCATCTTCTGGCAGAATACCTTGGAAATGATCTTTCAAGGATTGCCAATGAGCTGAATAAGCTGAAGATCGTTCTCCGGGAAGGAGAGGTTTTGGATGGGACCATCATTGAGAACCATATCGGGATCAGTAAAGAATACAATGTTTTTGAACTTCAGAAGGCGTTGGGAACAAAAAATGCCAATGCAGCATTCAAAATTGCCCATTTTATGGGAAAGAATCCAAAGAACAATCCTTTTGTGATGATGTTGGCGAGCCTGTATAACTATTTTTCCAATGTGATTGTATATCAAACAATGATCGGGCAGCCGCCACAAACCATAGCTTCACAAATGGGAATTAACCCTTATTTTATTAAAGACTATACGGAAAGTGCAAGGCTTTATCCTTTGAAACATGCTACCCGTGTGATTTCTATTTTAAGGGAATTCGATATGAAAGGAAAAGGATTGGGTGCTGTGAATATGAGCGAAGCAGAACTCATCAAGGAGCTGGTGTATAAGATTATTCATGTGGATAAGATTAAGATGAAGGTGTAGTTGTGGGAGAGTTGAGCACGGAGTGTTTGTGAGTACAACAGGTATTTTAAATTATTAAATGTATTGTATTTATATGAATAAAAATATTTTCCTGATTGTATTACTTATGTTTTTGCTTAATTGCACGGTACGAAATGTTGAAAATACTACTAAAAGTGATCATTATGAGCTGAACAGATCTGTGGATCAGAAAGCCGTACTCATTTTATTTCCCTGCTTTCCCTGTGATATTGAACATACAAAAACCGAAGCAGGCTTTTTAAAAGATTTACAAAAAGAAGGTATTACCACCTTGCTTTTAGACTATAATCAAAAACTGTTTTTAACGGAAGCTGAAAAGGAAAAAATCGCTGGAAGATTAAATTCAATAGTTGACCGACATAATATAGAAAGGAAGAATATTTTCATCGGTGGTTTTTCCAGTGGAGGAAATATAGCGCTTTTAATTTCTGCATATTTGAAAAAAAATAATAATCCCCTTCAGCCCAAAGGAGTCTTTGTAGTAGATTCTCCTATCGATCTGGAACAGCTTTATCATAATGCCCAAAGGGATGTGGCAACCAATGTAGACGCTGAAGCCGTAGAAGAAGGGAAATTTCTAATGGCTCTTTTTGAAAAAGATTTAGGAAAGCCTGATGAATATCCGGAAAAATATAAAACAGCCTCACCCTATCTTATCTCTTCTAATTCAATTGAGAATATTCAATATTTAAGAGAGGTTAAAACCAGATTCTACTGTGAGCCGGATCTTGAATGGCAAAGACAGAATAAAGGAAGAAAGTTTGAAGATCTCAATGCTTTTGTCCTTAAAAAGGGCAACGAATCCTTGTTTAATTTGGGAAACCTCAAAACAGAATATATAGAAACTAAAAACCGTGGCATAAGGGCCAATGGTAAGAAGCATCCTCATTCCTGGAATATTGTGGAACGTGAGGAATTGTTGAAATGGATGAGGGAATGAGTTGGTCTTATGCCCTATATTTTGAACTTTAATCAGTTAAACCAAGAAGATCTTCATTCCCAAAAATTGTTCATCGACAATCCGCATATCTCTTATTGACAACTATCATTAAAATAACTTTAATAAGACAGTAAAAATTACGAAATTAGCAGTCTTAATTTAATTAAATCTTTTTCGAACAATAAATTATGGAGCAAAATATTTTAGATTGTGTGATCATCGGATCCGGGCCTTCAGGTTTTACAGCGGCAATTTATGCAGCAAGAGCAGATTTGAAACCTGAATTGTATACAGGTCTGGAGCCGGGCGGACAATTAACCACTACCACGGAAGTAGACAATTTTCCGGGATATCCTGCCGGGATCACGGGTCCTGAAATGATGATGGATTTACAGAAGCAGGCAGAAAGATTCGATACTAAAGTGCATTACGAAATGATCACTAAAGTAGAACTTTCTAAAGAAGTGGGCGGAGTTCATAAATTATATGCAGGAAACAAAGAAATTTTTGCTAAAACCGTTATTATTTCTACCGGAGCAACAGCTAAATATCTAGGTCTTGATGATGAGAAAAAATATGCAGGAGGAGGCGTTTCCGCTTGTGCTACGTGCGACGGTTTCTTCTATAAAGGGAAAGATGTAGTGGTAGTGGGAGCAGGAGATACGGCAGCAGAAGAAGCTACTTACCTTGCCAAACTTTGTAAAAAAGTGACCATGCTGGTAAGAAAAGATGTGTTCAGAGCTTCCAAAGCAATGATCCACAGAGTGGAAAATACGCCGAATATTGAAGTGAAGTTCCACCATGAGCTAATCGGGATTGAAGGAGAGAACAGCCTTGTGGAAAGAGCAGTGGTGATCAACAACCAGACTCAGGAAACATCTACGATAGATGTAGACGGAATCTTCATCGCGATCGGTCACAAACCGAATACGGATATCTTCGTAGGACAGATTAACCTGGATGAGAACGGATATATCCTTACAGAAAAAGGTTCTACAAGAACGAACCTTCCGGGAGTTTTTGCGGCAGGAGATGTTCAGGACCATATCTACAGACAGGCGATTACAGCAGCTGGAAGCGGATGTATGGCGGCAATGGATGCTGAAAAGTATTTGGCGGAATTACATTAATATTCAACTTAAAAATATAAAACGCACCTTTGGGTGCGTTTGTCTTTATAGCATGAGAAATTTGCTGTATATTTTCATCGGAGGCGGAGCAGGAAGTATATTAAGGTACCTGATCTCCAATTACACCCAGAAACTCTGGAACATCAGCTCGTTCCCGATGGGAACTTTCCTGGTGAATATTACGGGCTGTCTCCTGATCGGGTTTCTGACTTCGTATTTTATGAAGAATGATAATTCGTTGAAATTTCTTTTGATTACGGGACTTTGCGGTGGCTACACAACTTTCTCCACCTTTTCTGCGGAAAATTATTCCTTATGGCAGAACCAGCAGTACGGAACTTTGTTTTTATATGCAGGGTTAAGCGTGGTGTTAGGATTCTGTGCAGTGATTGCAGGGATGAAGCTTCAAAGTATAGGATAATATTTATCTATGATAAAAAAAGATTCGGCGCAAACGAAGTTTGCGCCGAACCTTTTTTATGTATTTTCTGTAAAACTATAAAACAAAAGTTATCACTAACGCTTCATCCAATCAACTTGTTGATTGCCTTCTTTGCTTTCTTACAATATTTATCCGCATGATAAAACCTTTGCGATAAATGTTTCTTCTTCTGAGTGGGTGTGACCTTAATAAAATAATTCACCTGATTTTTAGCCTATTATTAAGCTTTATTAAAATTTCTTATCCAAAAGTTTTGGTGAAAAAGAAAAACGTTCTATATTTGCACCACTGAAAACGAAGGCACAGCCTGAGTTGAAGGAGAGTTGGCAGAGTGGTCGATTGCGGCAGTCTTGAAAACTGTTGA
>NZ_BAAFHL010000110.1:0-4443 GCF_042849955.1 Chryseobacterium barbadense | reverse complement strand
AGAACATAAGCCAGCTGGTTGTACTCATTATACACATAATAGGTATCGGCATTTTCTGTGGAACTTAACACTTTTCTTACCAGAATAGTCTGTCCTTCTTCATTCTTAAACTCTATGGTTTTATTACCATCTTCATCCGTTACGGTGTTTTTATACAGCTGCCCGTCGGTATACAACCAGTTCTCTCCAAGTACGGTTTTGGTAGCGCCATTCTCCCAAGTCGTAGAGGTAGTAAATTTTCTCACTCCATCAGCTACCATGCAAGCATCATATTCAAACTTCACAGGTTTGGTACTCCAGTCATTTCCTACCTGGATTTGTTGTTGGATCCTGTCTAACGGTGAGCTTTCCAAGACTTTTTCGGAATAGATCTTTTCGCTTCCGTAAATAGCTGTGGCATTTCCAAGTGGTGAAGTATAAATAGTTCCATTCTGGGTTCCTGACTGTGGCACAGGAAGGTAATCTTTGACCTGTCTTCCAAATGCATCATATTCGATATAAGAAACCACATCTTTTCCTGTTGGTGAAGCTTTTACATTCACCACCTGTTTTGCTCTTCCCAATCCGTCAAAATACTGAACAGTTTCAGAAGTTTTTGGGGTTCCTGCTGTAGGATCCGATAGATAGATTTTGGTATATACATAGTTTTCGGTGCTGCTGGGTGAAGTCTGGGCATGAAGTAAGCCCGTCACCAGCAAAGCACCTATGGGGATGATTATTTTTTTCATATCTGTGTTTAGTTTTTATAATTGTATTTGAATTCTTTCAACACTTTACCGTTGACATCGACAATCTTTTCCAATCGATTCGCAGTATCATAGACATATACTTCCCTGATTCCGGATGGTGGAGTAATACTGGTTACTCCAATTAAAGGATTGTAAGTATAAGTACTGATTTGATAACCAGACAAGGCAGAAGAATTTCTGAATGTGTCAAGAGCCATGATAAGGGTTGCTTCGGTGCCTGGATCAGAAGCGTCATTGTCAGATGCTGAAACAATAGCAGATATGAGCCCTGAGCTCATCAATTGATCATAGGTTGCTCCTTCTACTTTTGCGATTGGCTGTGTATTGTTATACCCCCAAATTACAGAAACAGGAACGCCTGATTTAAGAGTGTACTGCAATAAGTTTCCTTTAGCATCATATTTATTGTAGGTCACCTCGGCAGATCCTGTTGCAGGATTTTGAAGGTCATAAGATAACACTGACGTTGGTAACACCAAGCTTCCCGTTTCTGCCGTTGGAACGGAAGTTGGATATATCGTTTCTGTTTTTGACAATGTTTTGGTCGTGCTGCCGATAGCCTTTGTGATAGTTGTTTCTAAAGGAATTCCAACCATATTTTTACTGATCATTAACTGGTTGCCTTTCTCATGAGCATAGCTGTAAGTGGTTTTCTGAATAGAATTATCGCTTGACACCATTTCCTTTGAAACGGGTTGAAAGTGCAGTGTACCATAAATAGTATTTTCCAGATTCACTAACTCTGTATTGTTAAAATATTCTCTTTTAGTAACTGTTTTTAAATTATAATCATGAGAGACAAATTTATATCTCAGGACTTCGCCAAACATTTTGAGGTCATTAAAAGGTAAATAAAATATTTGATATCCTACCGGTTTGCCGTAACAAGGGCTGTAACCTTGTTGCGATACTACATCTGTTGCACTACAATTATATTCAAGCATCTGTATCATTTGAGGAGTTGCATATTTAACACCCATAAGGCTTTCAATCTCTTCACGTTTATCCTGATTATAATAGTAATCGTTCGTAGTTTTTGTTAATACTTTTAAAGAAGAATTAGAAACCATTAAGTCTTCAGTAGTTTTTATCAGCCCTTTATTCCAAATAGAATTAGTATGATTTCCACCTCGGTAAGATCCATAACCAAACAAATTTGATGCAATAGGATCATTACCTATAGTGTATTCCGTAAACCTTCCTCCCTTTTCAAAATTAAGACCCCCGATGCTTTTTGTTATATATTGATAACTTATATTTTGGCTTTCATTTCCAAAAAGCGGAATCAAGCTATTAGAATATACACTTACATATTTGTATGGAATATATTCATAATCCATTGTAGGAGTGGGACCAGTACTAGGCGGGCAATACCCTGTTCCCTCAGACATCTTCCATATCACAGGTTTGTAGAAATTATCGCCAGAGGATTTTGTAAGCAGGTCTTTATGGGCATAATACCATTTTTCAATAACAGGAGTAGAAGATACGTTGTCAAAATGTTCTATTTTCTCCACTCTATTTCCGCCCATTGGAATATTTGTTTCTATTGTTGTATCCGGACTTTCAAAATATTCTGCATCAACACCGCCTCCGAAACACATTCTCAAAACTTCAAGAGTTATTTCATATTGTATTCCCACTTCACCATCTATATAAAAGATGTTAGTTCCACCGGGATAAAAATAGGTATTGGTTGTATTAGCATAGCCATAAGACGTTAATATCTGTAACGGAATGTTATTGCCCGTTGAAAGGTTTTTAACTTTTAAATAAACCCTGGGCTCGTGGGTCATCGGGAAAGAACAATCCTGATTATACTGAGCACCGCCTGTGAATTTGATTTTCTGATTCTTTCCTGAGTAAAAAGTTGTTGTCACCTGTTTTTGTGATGTAATCTCATCGGTGAGAATAGAGAGATATTTATGCTTTAGCGGACTTGGTATTACCTTAGTTCCCCATTCTGTATGGGGCTCATAGGTGATTTTAGTATAGCCTTCTGTAGGATATATTATTTTAGACAATAATCCTGATGGAGAAAGAGTTGGGTTTACTTCTCTGTTAGCGAAAGTAAAGTTTTGATTTTCTAAATAAGGATGATCTATTTTGGCAATTAAAGAAGAATTCGATGCTCCATTATAATATCCCCAAAAATCCTGAGCATTTGATAGCCTTTTTGGTAGTTGGTAAGGATTAAGATACTCCAGGTCATAGCTTTTATTAGATATCGTTGAAAAAACTTTTTGCAAAAACACCCTGCTATTGGATGTTACTAAGTAATCCATTTTATAGAAATCAATAGTTCCATTGGCAGAAAGCTTGATTTCATCCAGATACATTGATCTGTTTTCAACATCATTCACTTTTGATGCATAGGTAAAATCTATTACATGATTATTGATATTATTTTTAATTTTTTTTATTCTGAAGGTTTCATATCGGACCAAATTTGATCCTTTCTTATATCCAGCTACACCGGCGGTAGGATTGTTGGTTGGATCATTCTGACAAGTAATATTATTACTGGAATTATCAAAGAAATTATATATTTCATTGGAACTGGAAGTATATGATAATATTTCGGGCTCATACTCAATAATTACTGAATTATTCTTGGTATCCGTTATTTTTGTTAAAAAATAGGCTGACCCTAAAGAAACATCAGGTACCGTCCAGCCCATTCCATGGGTTCTGAAAATGGAGTTTTCTAATAATTCAAAATAATATTTTATCCCTTGTGGTGAGGTAATGATAAAAGAAACATTCTGGTTCTGATCTACTGATTTCTCTATTTTGAAATCCGTCTTTTTTTCCTGCAGCCATTCATTGTTATCAAACTTATCTCCTTTCTTTATAAATGTGTTGGAGAATATCCCTGGGATATTAATTCTGAATAAATCTTTCTCAGTGTCAAACTTATCCTGTACAATAACCTGCTGGAAAAAGTTTAGCTTCAGCCCTTGTTCTACTTCATTATATTTTTGCCAGTAAAAATCATAAGCCAAATCATCACTATCTCTGGTAATTTTTGAAATTACCCCTCCAGTGCTTAATGACCATCCTAATCCTGCTATTGAATTATAATCGTCTACTTTTACCCCATTACTTGAATACTGTAAGGTAACAGGAACTTTAATATCTCCGACACTATATTCAAATAAAGGAATATCATGTTGCATTGTGCCAGTGTATTCTCCAATGCTTACATTGCCATAGCTTCCTAATTGATATACATCAGGAGAAGATGGAAAAATGTTTGGAATATTATAATTCCCTTCTTTAATTTGGGCAAAACCTATTGAACAAAATAGTAAGAATAGTAAAAAATATGTTTTCTTCATTATCTAGTGTTTATTTCTTAATAATTTTCGCACTTGCGTTTTTATTGGTATCCGTTTTAATGGTCACCAAGTATGCTCCCTGAATTAAAGGTTGCGTGTTGATCTTCGTTACCTTATTCTTAGTCTTAGTTTGTTGCAACAGCTTGCCACTCATATCATACAGTAAAATATCCGCCTCCTTAAACTCATAG
Organism: Chryseobacterium barbadense; assembly: GCF_042849955.1. Taxonomy (NCBI): domain Bacteria; kingdom Pseudomonadati; phylum Bacteroidota; class Flavobacteriia; order Flavobacteriales; family Weeksellaceae; genus Chryseobacterium; species Chryseobacterium barbadense. Next base: position 162 of record NZ_BAAFHL010000110.1, on the reverse strand, counting down.
CCGATTTCTACATAGGTATAATCTGACACAGGATTTGGATAGACTCTGATGTCCTGCTTCTCGATCAATTGATCAATCTGTCCGTCTCCCAGCTTCACAATCTTCCAGTTCTCCTTTCCTAATTCCTCCGCACTGGTTCCTGCCAGTATAATAGAACCGTCC
>NZ_BAAFHL010000109.1:0-4562 GCF_042849955.1 Chryseobacterium barbadense | reverse complement strand
AATGTCATTTTTTTTTATTTGGGCCAAATGTAGTAAATTGCGGGATGGTTATATGGTGCCAGTTTTTATTTTATGGATAGTCCGGTTGAAGTTCCTTATCAAAGTTTTATCAAAATTGACAGAAAATCTGATACTGCCATCTATATGCAGGTGGCTCATCAATTAATTAATGCCATACAAAGAGGGTCCCTGCCATTAGGAACCAAATTGCCCGGGACCAGAGCTTTAAGCATCATCCTGAATGTTCACAGAAATACCATTGTGGCAGTGTATGACGAACTTTTTGCGCAAGGTTGGGTAGAAAGCTTACCTAATAAAGGAACTTTCGTTATCGGAAATAATGAGGAGAAACCTCTGAAAATTGCAAGCTTTAATAAAAATAAGCTTCAGCTTTACCCTCAATCAACAGGCTTTTCTTTTAAAACCACCAATATTTTAGATAACCCTTTTGAGCATTCCGATTGCAAATATATCTTCAATGACGGAGTACCTGATATCCGTCTAACACAAATTGATCAGCAGTCCCGGATCTACAGCTCTATTATGAAACGTAAAGGTCAGCATAAAATGTTGGGGCATTATAACCATGACGGAAGTGAATTTTTCAAGAAAAATCTTGCCAATTATCTGAATTTATCCCGTGGATTAGCAATCTCCAAAAACAATCTCCTGATTACGAGAAGTACGGAAATGAGTATTTATATCGCATCGGAAATACTTCTCTCTGAAGGGGATGCTGTATTGGTAGGCGATCTGAGCTATTTTTCAGTGAATATGATCTTCCAGAAAAAGGGAGTGAAAATACTTTCCGTTCCTATTGATGAGGATGGTCTCAGTGCAGAAGGAGTCCGGGAAATCTGTAAAAAGCAAAAAATCAGAATGCTTTATCTTACCCCCCATCACCACTATCCTACTACCGTTACTCTGAGCGCACAGAGAAGACTTGAGCTTCTGGGGCTGGCTCATGAATACGGATTCATTATTCTTGAAGATGATTACGATTATGATTTCCACTACGATAAAAGCCCTATTCTTCCTTTAGCCAGTGCGGATACTGCAGGAATGGTCATTTATATAGGCTCTTTTGGGAAATCGCTCGCTCCCGGTTTCAGGACGGGTTTTATCGTCGCTCCTGAGAATCTGATGACAGAAATGAGAAAATACCTGGGGATTATTGACCGACAGGGAGATGTCCTCATGGAACAGGTTTTAGGAGAAATGATTGCTGAAGGGGAAATCCATCGTTATTTAAAGAAATCCTTAAAGGTTTACCAGGAAAGAAGAGACCGGTTTACAGAGCTGTTGAATGAATATTTAGGAGAATATATCAGATTTCGTACACCTTCCGGAGGATTGGCTGTTTGGGTAGAATGGGAAGTTTCCCTCAATTTAATGCAATTGAGCCGTTTATGTTCCCTAGATCATCTTTTTCTACCTAAGACCATACTTTATCAGACCAGAAATCTTACGGCAATGCGTTTAGGTTTTGGGCATCTCAGCTTTGAGGAAATGGAAAACAGTATACGGATACTTGCTAAGAATGCAAAAGCAATGATCCATAAAACAACAGATTAAAGCTTTGATTTAACTAAAAAAGCTGCCCTGCAAAGAGACAGCCTGTCCGGCTAAATCTCATCTAAATCAAATCATCATTCAATCGTTATTGTAAGGAAATCACAGGAAAACTCCGTCAGAACATTACAAAAATCTGATCAGCAGCGAAAAGCAACGACATCTGGAATATTTGGTCAGATTTTTGAAGTGTAATTGGTATCAGCACATTATTAGCGTAATGTTGATTCTCTTAGCCAATCACTTAAAATATAATATTATGTCAACACAAAATCTTACCCATCTTGAGGCCATTAAAAAGATCCAGGAACTTTCTACGAATGCCCGAATCTGTATGTTCTGTACAGAACTGGAAAAAATACCGGTAAATTCCCGTCCTATGACTTTAAAAGAAACGGATGACAGTGGAAACTTATGGTTTATCAGCAGTGAAGCAAGCAACAAGAATTTTGAGATCAAAGAAGACCGCAGAGTGCAGCTCTTCTTTATGAATAATGACGACTCCCAGTACCTTTCCGTATATGGGACCGCTTCGGTATATACCGACAAGGCTACTATTGAAGAAAAATGGTCAGCTATGGCAAAACCGTGGTTTGACGGTAAAGATGATCCGAATGTGTCCATAATCCGGGTGGAACCCAAAGAAAGTTATTATTGGGATACTAAAGCAGGAAAATTAGTAAGTTTATTAAGCTTCGTTGCGGCAGCCGTTACAGGAATAAAAACCAATAATGCGGACGGTGTGGAAGGAAATGCAGTCATATAAAATGATTCTGCCGATATATAAAAGCTTTCCTGATGATGGAAGGCTTTTTTGTTAAAGTATTTCAAGAGTTTTTAGGGTAAATCATACGATGCTTTTTTTCCTGCGATCATATAAAAGATACCATAACCAGTAAATAAAAAAGAGAATCTCAATCACAGAATCGATAAAATATACCCATTTTAAAGTACCCTGAAAATAATAATACAGTTCTATTATGGCCAGCCCGGATGTGGTTATCATTCCCATTAAGGCATAAACCGGCAGTATGCGTTTTTTGAATGCAATATAAAAAAACAGCATGCTATGGGACAAGATGAGTACAGCCACCGTCTGAACAAGCCAGATATCGGTTTTAGGACCCGTGACTTCCATAAAACTCTTAAGATGAATAAGAGGCCAGACACCAGTTATGAAGAAATATATTCCCTGGACTAAAGGAATTAGATGCGGACTCTTCATACCTTTCTTTTTGTTATGTTATGGATTTTCATTATGAGGCATATCTACCGGCTTGGATTCCGGAGAACCTTTTTCCCTAAGCCATATCGACAAAATGACAATGGATGCAACCGCTAAAAATTCGCTTTGCCAGTTCTGAAAAGACTCAAACCAGAAACGCGATTCCATTATATATTCTTTGGCACTGACAACAGGCTCGTTTTTGGAAATTTGTTCGGTATTGAAATCTTTCAGACTTCCGTAAAAGTGCAGAATAAAACTAATGATAAATAAAATAGCAAAAGCCAATGACAATGAGTGTTTATATATTTTCAGCCATATTCCTCCTTTTTTAACCGGCCATGGTGCGTTGGGATGCGGCTCCGGCTCTTTATCCACGTCTTCCTCCCCCTCCAAAGATTTGGATTCACTGGACCCGATCTGTCTTAAGGAAACGGTAAGCAGAACATACAGCATCATCTGCAGAAATTCGCTTTCCCAATTTTCAAAGGTGGCCTGGATAAAATGACCGCTCTGAACATATTCTCTTAAGCTTAATAAAGCTTCGCCATTTTCAGCCAGTTCTTTGTTCTCTGTTTTCCAGCCTGTAAAGAACTGGGCAAATAAACAGACTATCATTAAAACTATCAAAACAATGCTCAGATTATTGCGTTGTAAAAAGCTCTTTTTAGACATGTTTCTTTTTTTTAATTAGGAATCAGTTTCAAGATCAATTCTTCGTAAATCTTCTACCGTAGGCCCGGTGAGGATTTTACCGTTAACGTTAAAACGTGAACCGTGACACGGGCAATCCCATGTAAGTTCTGCACTGTTCCAGCGAACTTCGCAATAAGCATGCGGACAAGTACTTTTCAAAGCATGCAATGTTCCGCCGGCTTCTTTATATAAGGCATAGGAATTTCCATCATACCAAATGATCTTCGCTTCCCCCTCTTTGATTTCTTCTAATGAACGGATGTATTCCCTTGTCATTTTATCTTTGACGAAATCAAATACAACTTCTGCATTTTCTTTCACAAAGCTGGTGAATCCGGCACCTACCTTTATTCGTCCCGGATCGAACAGCTTTTCAAATTTACTGCTGCCATTTACAATCAAATCTGTCAGAATCTGAGCAGACAGGCTTCCGAACATCATGCCATTCCCTCTGAATCCGGTAGCAACGTAGATTCTGCCATTGCTTCCCGGCATTTTTCCAATATAAGGAAGACCGTCTACGGGCTCGTAATATTGGCTGGACCAGCTGTAATAAGGAACATCAAGATCAAAATACTGGCGGACATAGTTCTCAAGACGGGTGAAGCATTCGCCTGTGTCTTCCATATGCCCGGTTTTATGATCTTCACCTCCGGCTATTAAAAGTTTCTCACCATTGATCTCATGGGTCCTGTAATAATGATAAGGATCAGCAAGATCATATCCCAATTGCCGGCCATAATCATTCCCTTTTAATCCGAATGCTATGACATAGCTTCTATAAGGAGCGTTGGTAAAATGAAGCTTATTGACGCCGGGAGGAATATGGGTTGCATAGACCAGTTGCTGTACCTGGATTGTTCCTTTTGATGTGCTTATGATCACTTTATTCTCTTCTTCCTCGTGACTTTCACAAAGGCAGTCTTCCATGATGCTTCCTCCTGACTGGATGAATACTTCACATAAGGCTTTAATATACTTTACAGGATGAAACTGCCCCTGGTTCGGTATGGTTACGGCTTTTTCAAAAGGGATGGGAAAAGGGATCTGATCGGTATATTCCATTAGG
>NZ_BAAFHL010000108.1:0-4576 GCF_042849955.1 Chryseobacterium barbadense | reverse complement strand
GGCTGAAAGCCCGCCGGAAACTCAAAATCTTTTAGTATATCCTATCAGTACATCAAATTGATTCCCTTTTTTATTAGGAAGATATTCCTGATTATAGTAAATGGCGGATAAAGAAAATAAATTCATCTTTTGGATGGAAAAATTATATTCGGCTCCTATTTTAAAGGTTTTAAGCTTAAAGTTTTCATTTTCCAGTAAGTTATTGCGGTGTTCTTCCGGGCTTATCCCTGTCCCTGCCTGAAGAGCAAAGTAGTCTTGTGCGCTTTTAGTATAATATCGGATGGTTCCTGTATAGGAATGAGCAATATTTTCCTTATTAGGAGTAATGTAGGTACGGACATTAAACCAAAAATTTTTATAATATTTTCCGGCTGAAGCGGTAAGCATCCAGATATTGTTTGTGAAATAAATCTGCCGGTATCCGACTTCAGCCTCAAAGCCGCGTGGAAGATTGGCATTCAATGAAATGCCGGTGCGGTATTTGGGAAATATGCCCACATCATTGGAATATCCACCGCCTACATAAAGATAAAAGGTTTTGGATAGTCTCGGGTAAGCTTCCAGTTCTATCTGGGTGCCACTTTGTGCAAATTTGTTGGCATAGTTTCCTCTAAGGATAATGGGTCCGATAGGTGTAACTCTTTTGTAATGAATCCCTACAATATGCCAGTCGTCATCAAATTGCTCATCAAAATGAGAGTAATTATAAAGGATTCCGATTGCATTTTTGGTAGTGAATTCACTGATTCTTATAGCAAGACCGGTTGCTTCCGTATTTTTTGGATGAATGCTTAAAAGAGTGTTAATAGTCTTCTCAGCTTTAATATACTCTTTATTATTATAGTAGGCTTTTGTTTTTAATAACAAAAGCTGTTCAGACTGAGGATGGTAGGTTAGTCCTTTATTGAGGATTTCTATTGCTTTTGGGTTCTGATCATTCCAGTATTCAAGTGAAGCATAGGCAATAAAATAATCTTCGTCGCGGACATCTTTTCTTTCAAGTTCCTCAAATACCGCCCTTGCTGAAGCTGGATTTTTATTCCATGTATAAAGTCTGCCCAGGAAAATAGAAACATCAGTATAGTCTGGGGCTTTTTCTAATGCTTGTTGGGCAAGACTAATGGAAGTGGCGTAGTCTTTTTGTTCAAAAGCAGTGGTCCGTGCTTTAGCGAATAATTCATCTGCCGTTAAGTTTTCCTGGCTGTAGAAAAGAGGAGAAGAAAATAATAACAACAAGCCCAGCGATTTTCTTATTGAAGATGTAAACATTAAGGTTAAAAGTTTATTTTGTGAATTGTATCTTTATAATAACAAATATATTGAAGTTTTTTATCGTAAACTATATATTGTTGTTTAAAACCTGTTTTTAGTTTTTAGAATGTAATTTTTCTGAATTATCAAGTTCATGACTAATTTAACGGTTCATATACAGGATATATGAGGGTGATAAAAGAGAAAAACGATAGTTGTATAAATTCCACCAGGCAATACGAATTTAACTAAGCTTAAACTTACAGCTTATCAAGCTCGGATTGAATATTCTCTTTTGCCTGCTTTTCATACTTGGTTTTAAAAAAATCAGTTTTAAAGATGCTTTCCAGTTCCAAAAAATGCTGGAGGACCTTTTTCCTTCCCGGGATATATAGAAGATCCGGGTAAAGGGAATATTCCTTTCTTATTTTTTGAGTATATTGAATATAGGATTCAGGGCTTTTGCCAAGGATGGAAAGATCTGCATCCAGAAGAAAATTAGTGTCATGATGGTTGGAGAGTTGATGCGTTTTCGTAGCCAGGATCTGTTCAAAAACATCTTTGATGATGGTTTGATTCACTTGTAAACCTTCAAGTCTGGAAACAGCAAGTTCAGCGCTTTTCTCCTCATTGGATTTTGAAGTTACATGATAGATGATATCATGATAAAAAACGGAAAAGCTAACGGTCGCAAAATGACGAATCTGGTCTCCGGCTGCTTCGAGTTCCGAAAACATACTCTCCAAATGCTCAAGATTATGGTAAAACCTTCCTTTTCGCGAATGCTTTTTTTCAATTTCCAGCCATAGGCTTTCTATAAGATCCCTGTTTTCTGAAAACTTAAGACAATTTTGGATAAACCTTTCTTTCAGTTCCATTTTTTTTGAATATTTCAGATAAAAAAAGGAACTTTTTAAAAAGTTCCCTGATTTGCTTCCAAAGTTGCTTTCAATTCAGCCCAGCCACCGCCGTTATAGCCTTCTTTTAACCCTTGTGAATTGAGATATTCCAATGCTTTTCCGCTTCTGTTTCCACTTCTGCAGAATAAGACCACAGGCTTTTCAATAGATAAGATTTCCTCTTTTCTGTCCTCTACTTCACCTAAAGGGATGTTTTTAGCGCCTTCTATATTTCCGTCCATTTCCAGTTCCATGGGTTCACGAACGTCGATTAATTCATAATTTCCTGATTGTAATACTTCTGTTAACGACATAATAAATTGTTTTAAGTCATGTGAATAATAGTAACGAAATTACGTAAAATTTTGCTGACCTTTCCATTGTTTTGAGAGATATTTTTAATAAAACCAATAATGTAGACAAATTCAAAGAATGCTTTACCATCCATAAAACCAATAACCCTTTGATTTCTTTAATAAACCGTCTCAAATATTTTATATAGTTTTGCAATGTAAAATCATGAATTCAAGTGCCGAAACATATTCACAACTCATAAAATCCAAAGCCAGGAAGTTTGGGTTCCAGGATTGTGGTATTTCCAGATCGGAATTTTTGGAAGAAGATGCTCGGCATCTGGAAAGCTGGCTGAAAAATAATTTCCATGGGGAAATGAAATACATGGAAAACTATTTTGATAAAAGACTTGATCCCAGATTACTTGTTGAAGGGTCCAGATCCGTAATTTCCCTCTCTTATAATTATTTTCCTAAAGAAAAGATCTCAACTCTTGAGAACTATAAGATATCAAAGTATGCTTATGCAGAAGATTATCATGAAGTTATTAAAGAAATTCTCCGGGAGATGGTTGCAGAATTGCAGGAAGAAATCGGGGATTTCGGATTCAGGGTGTTTGTAGATTCTGCCCCTGTATTAGAAAGAAGCTGGGCCAGAAAATCAGGAATAGGATGGGTGGGAAAAAATGCCAATCTCATTACCAAACAGAGCGGCTCCTTTTACTTTCTGGCAGAGATTATATGTGATCTCGAGCTAATACCGGATCATGAAACCACAGATCATTGCGGGACTTGTAGAAAATGTATAGAAGCCTGCCCTACCGATGCTATAGTTTCAGATAAAATTGTTGATGGAAGCAAATGTATTTCTTATGCAACCATAGAACTGAAAAACGAAATCCCGGAACATTTTAAAAACAAAATGGAAGACTGGATGTTCGGTTGCGATATTTGCCAGGATGTTTGTCCTTGGAACCGCTTTTCCAGTCCCAATTTACAAAGCAGATTTACGCCTAATGAATCTCTTAAAAACTTTAAGAAAAGAGAATGGAAAGAACTGACCCAGGAATTATTTTCAGAAATATTCAGAAAATCACCTGTGAAGAGAACGAAATTTGCCGGATTGAAGAGAAATATTGAGTTTTTAGATCCTTCTTCAGGTCTGTAAGAAACTTGCTTTTTAAGGGGAAAGTTACTTTTCTGGAAATTGTGTTTTCCAAAACAGAAGCGGGTAATCGACCATTCCTTACAGTTTTTTGTTGCAAAGAGGTAAAGATTCGAATCAGCAAGAATGTATTAACGCCTTTTCCTAAAAAGAAAAATTGACTCTCAGGAGATTAAAATCTCACAGAAAATCAACGTCTTTTTTGAATTCTTTTAGGAGCTATTTTTACTCTTATTTTAAATCTTTTTTGTGATTTAGAATTTTTACGCATATTTCTTATATATTTCGTACTTAAATATAATCATTTTTCCGATAAAAACAAATACTTTTGGAAAAAAATAAGATTAAATTTTATTAAACTGTAATTAAAACATGAGTGTGAAAATGATATTAATGGCTGTCCTTAAAATATTGGGAGTTGTAGTGGGAATTATAGTTCTATATGCATTATTAGGCTATTTATTGCCTTTTATAGAAACTAAGGCAAAAGATGATGGACAGAGAAAAGAAATTCCCATTTATATCTATACCAACGGAGTTCATACGGATATTGTAATGCCTGTAAAAAATGACTTACAGGACTGGAGCTCCAAAATCCCGTTCTTCAATGTGCGTTCCCAACAAACAGATTATAACTATATAGGTATAGGATGGGGGGATAAAGGTTTTTACCTGGATACTCCAACCTGGGCCGATCTGAAATTTTCAACCGCATTTAAAGCAGCTTTCTGGCTGAGTGAATCTGCCATGCACTGTACTTACTATAAAGTCATGAAAGAAGGAAGCGATTGCAAAATGATAATGATCAGCAGAGCACAATACAAAGATCTTGTCCGATTTATTGAAAGTAAATTTGACAGAGACCAGAAAGGAAATTTTGTGTTGATCCCCACTGATGCTGTCTATAGTGATAACGATGCTTTTTATGATGCCAAAGGAAAATACAGCTTCCTGTATACCTGTAACAC
>NZ_BAAFHL010000107.1:0-4612 GCF_042849955.1 Chryseobacterium barbadense | reverse complement strand
AGTGGGGGCTTCAAAACCGGCTGCTCAGTCTGCGACGGAAAAACCAGCTGAACAAAAAACTGAAGCTAAAGCAGAAGAAAAAACTGCTCCGGCTGCAAGTTCTTCATCTACAGACAGAGTGGCAATTTCTCCGTTAGCGAAGAAAATGGCTCAGGAAAAAGGTGTTGATATCAACAGCGTTCAAGGTTCCGGGGAAAACGGAAGAATCATTAAAAAAGATATTGAAAATTATCAGCCATCTGCAAAACCAGCCGCTTCTGCGTCTGCTCCGGCAAGTGCAGCTGCACAGGTTGCTGTAAACTTTGTACAGGGTGAAGATACGGAAACTCCAAACTCTCAGGTAAGAAACATTATTGCAAAACGTCTTTCCGAAAGTAAATTCTCTGCTCCTCACTACTATCTGATGGTAGAGATCAATATGGATAAGGCTATTGAGGCGAGAAAAGAGATCAATTCTTTACCGGATACGAAAATTTCTTTCAACGATATGATCATCAAAGCGACTGCTATTGCTTTAAGAAAACACCCGCAGGTCAATTCAAGCTGGGCTGGAGATAAGATCATTCACAGAGGAAATATCAATATTGGGGTAGCAGTTGCAATTCCTGACGGATTGGTGGTTCCTGTTTTAAAAAATACGGATCAGATGAACTATACTCAAATTTCTGCTGCTGTAAAAGATATGGCTTCAAGAGCTAAATCTAAAGGCCTTAAAGCAAATGAAATGGAAGGTTCTACATTCTCTATTTCTAATTTGGGAATGTTCGGAATCGAAACCTTTACAAGTATCATCAATCAACCGAACTCTGCAATCCTTTCTGTAGGAGCAATCATTGAAAAACCAATTGTTAAAGATGGTCAGATCGTCGTTGGAAACACCATGAAACTTTCATTGGCGTGTGACCACAGAGTAGTGGACGGTGCTACAGGTGCAGAATTCTTACAAACTTTAAGAACATATCTGGAGAGTCCCTTAACTTTATTACTGTAACATTCTAGTTATAAATATATTAAAACCTCTCACTTCGAGAGGTTTTTTGTTAGGTTTTAATTTGGAAAATAAAAAATTATCGTTTATTTTCTTGTCCGAATTTCAAAATCAATTTAGTATTTTTGAATTATGATTAAAGCAAGAAATATCCATAAATCTTATGGAAATTTGGAAGTATTGAAAGGTGTTGATATCCACATAAAAGTTGGAGAAGTTGTATCTATTGTCGGAGAATCCGGTGCCGGAAAATCTACGCTTTTACAGATATTAGGAACATTGGACCAGCCTACCAACTCTAAACAAAACGATACTGAAATAACGATTGCGGGTGAATCCTTCATTAATATGAATGATAAGCAGCTTTCAAAATTCCGGAATCAAAATATCGGTTTCGTATTTCAGTTTCATCAATTACTTCCTGAATTTACTGCTTTGGAAAACGTTCTGCTTCCTACAAAGATTGCAGGAACCAGCGAAAAAGAAGCTATTGAAAAGGCCTATGCCCTGTTCGAAGACTTAAGAATTGAACAAAGACTACATCATAAACCCAATCAGTTATCAGGTGGTGAAGCGCAGAGAGTGGCGGTAGCAAGAGCTTTGATCAATTCCCCAAAAATCATTTTCGCAGATGAACCTACAGGAAATCTGGATTCAAAGAATGCAGATGATCTTCACCGGTTATTTTTTGATTTAAGAGACAAATATGATCAAACCTTTGTGATCGTTACCCATAACCCTAATCTTGCTGAAATTACAGACAGAAAGCTGATTATGAAGGATGGTATGATCATTGAGTAAAAAACACACTTTCTGATGATGAAACTGTTCCTTTTTCTGTTCCTTTTTATTATTTCCTGCTCTAAAGTTGAGTCCCAGGGAAATTTTGTTGATTTGCCTCAATCAAAAGTTTCGGAGATCAGGAGCTTTATAAAAGGTAAAAATTATAATCAGAATCTGGCCGTTTTTATCAACTTTAAAGTTCATTCAGGAAAATATCGTTACTTCGTCTATGATCTGAAGAATGATAAAATACTGCAGAAAGCAATAGTTTCTCATGGTTCAGGCTCAGTAATTCAAAATTCAGAATCGCTTGCATTCAGTAATGTGGAAGGCTCTTATCAGTCTTCTTTAGGCAAATACGAGATCAAAGAGAGCTATGTAGGGAAATTTGGAAAATCTTACCGTTTAAACGGATTGGAAAGTACTAATAATAATGCTTTACAAAGAGCTATTGTGCTGCATTCTTACAGTTGTATTCCGGATCAGGAATCCCAAAATCCAGTATGCCTTAGTTTAGGATGTCCCATGCTTTCCGCCAATGCCTTTAATCAGACAGCAAAATATATAGATCAATCGAAGCAACCGATTATTCTTTACGCTTTTTATTAGCCCCATCATCAAAAACACAAATTATGACCATCAAATTCCTTGCACAAGACGACAGACCCCGAGAAAAATTTTTGCTCAAAGGAAAAAGCTCACTTTCAGATTCTGAATTGCTTGCCATCATTATGGGAAGCGGAAGCAGGGATGAATCTGCTTTAGAGCTGGCAAGAAAAATATTATTTTCTGTAGGAAACAATTGGAATCAACTCAGTTTACTTTCCGTAAAAGACCTGATGAAATTCAAGGGTGTAGGAGAAGTAAAAGCCATTTCCATTGCAACCGCATTAGAGATTGGACGAAGAAGAGCCGGTCAGGAAGTCTCTGAAAAACCTATTATTTCGAATAGTGGTGACGCTTATCAGGTATTCAAAAACCAATTATCTGATTTACGTGCTGAGGAATTCTGGGCAGTTTATGTTAATCAGAGCAATAAAATAGTTCATCTCTCCAAATTAACACAGGGGGGAATCAGTCAATCTATTGTTGATGTAAGGATTTTATTCAAAACGGCTTTGGATCATTTTGCTACAGGAATTATTATAGCTCATAACCATCCTTCAGGAAGCTTAAAACCCAGCAGGGAAGACCTCAATATTACCAAAAAAATAAAAGAAGCAGGTGAATTTTTAAGTGTTCAGCTTTTGGATCACCTGATTATAACACAAAATTCTTATTTTAGTTTTTCAGACGAAGGTTTATTATGATCAGAAGACTAAAATATCATGAAATTGACTTCAATAAATATTCGGAATGCCTGGAAAGCTCTGAGCAAAGGAAATATTCTGCTTCCAAAGATTTTCTGGACATCACTTCCGGAAAACAGTGGGAAATTCTAGTCTATAATGATTATGAAGCCGTAATGCCAGTGCCTTATGTATGGAAATTCGGAATAAAAATTGTACATAACCCCAAACTTTGCCAACAACTGGGCGTTTTTTCAAAAACGGATAACCTACAGATTAATGATTTGTTTTTAAGCTTTTTTGAGAAAAAATATAACATTTGGTATTATGCTTTTAACAATGTTAATACATTCACCACGTCTTTACAACAAAGGAAAAATTTTCTTATTTTACCAGAATCTTATGAAATAGTGAGACAGAGGTATTCTCCTAAGAGAAAGCGTAAATTACGGCTTGATGAAGATGTTATTGAAAAATCAGAAATCCGGGATGTACGATTGGAAGAAATATGGGGATTTATTGTCGAAAGTATGATTGGGGCAAAGGATGACAAAGATAAAAAAGCATTTTTGCAATTATTCATGGATTTCGAAAAAGCAGGATATCTGAAAGTAACTGCTTTTTTCTATGATAACAGGGTGATTAATGCTATTGCTGTGTATCATGATGAAAAAACAGTAGTGCTTTTAGGAACTTTTAATAATAAGGATTTTATTAAGCTTTCCGGTTCGTCTGTAATTATAGATTATGTAATTTCCAAAAATATTGAACACAGAATATTTGATTTCGAAGGAAGCGAAGTCCCTGCTATTGAAGAGTTTTTCAGAGGCTTCCGCCCTGAGCTTGTAATGTATCCTGTTGTGTCGAATTCAAAAAAACAGGTGATCAAAAAGATTTTGAAAATTACTTAATATTTCATTAATAATTAAAGGCTATTTGTGCTGATTTAAAAGAATATTATTTCTTGAAATATTTCAATAAACTTATTCAATAACTACCAAATAATTAGTAATTTTGCCGTCTAAAAGAATGACAAGTTTTTCAGGATATTTACCGTATGCCTTTGCATTAATTATAGCAATACCCTTTCTGGTTTTGCTGAGACAGTTTGTATATACGTACATCAATCTTAAGAACCAGGAAATAAAGCTACTTTCAGTAAAATCCAATTCTGAAAATAAAACCCATTCTTATGAAAGAATGACTTTGTTTCTCGAGAGGATGAAACCATCTAATCTTATACAAAGATTTGATAAAGAGCTGGCTGTTCATGAGTTTATTTTCCTTACGGAAAAATCAATCAATGAAGAGTTTGAATATAATTCTTCCCAGCAGCTGTATTTAACAAAAAATTCATGGCAGAATATTGTCAATTCTAAGAATGCAATCATAGATTTGCTTCATAAAACCTATGAAGGATTTAATAACAATCCGGATCTGGACGAGTTTAAGACGGTCTTCATTATGAATTATATGAATGATGAAGATTATATTGCCGCTACAATAGAAGATTTAAGAAGGGAGATTTTAATAATAGCTTAATTAAAAAATA
>NZ_BAAFHL010000106.1:0-4619 GCF_042849955.1 Chryseobacterium barbadense | reverse complement strand
AATTGTAGATGCCAATGATTACTATCCTTTTGGAATGAATCATTTGAATAGTGGCAATGCCTTCTTTGGAACAGGAAGTTATAAAGCTTACAAGTACAACGGAAAGGAATTGCAGGAGACTGGGATGTATGATTATGGCTGGAGAAGTTACATGCCTGACTTGGGAAGATGGACTCAAATCGATCCTTTGAGTGAAAAGGGACATAATTTTTCTCCTTATAACTATGCTATAAATAATCCAATACGTTTTATTGATCCTGACGGATTATGGATTAGTATTACTGATGGAGATAATCAATATCGTTATTCTAACGGACAAACCCAACATCAAGTAAACGGAAAATGGCAGGCAATTGATTCAAGCGTAACTTTATCGGATAATGTAATAGCAATTATTGCAGGTTTACAAGCAATTGGAAGCGGAGGAGACACAGGAGCAGGGATGATTTCATATTATGACAATAAAGATCATGATATAAATATTCAATCCACAACTGGCGAAAATTATTATGATAATGGAACAGCATATATTAACCCTTCACTTGCATCAAATTATCCAACAAGTGATGGTCAGGTTTCAGACTCACCATTTTATGTAAAACTAGGGCATGAAATGGGTCACGGAATGGATCCTATGAAGAATAGCGACTTGTTTGGACCTTGGGTTGGAGGAAAAACAGAAAGTAAAGATGATGACATAAGTCATTCCGAAATTTTTGCTTCACATATTGAAAACCAACTAAGAGCAGAAAATAAATTGCCATTGAGAGTATCTTATAGAGCTTCTAAAGCAAATAAGGTAGCAAGAGGTGTAGACATCGAAACAATGCTTATTGATAGTACCGGAAATAGTATATATTTTAATAGCTATGGACAAAATCTACAGAATCAATTAAAGCCTGGAGATGCATTAAATGCTTATTATGATTACATAGGTTGTGGGCAGCCATTAAAGGGTAGATATAATTATTATGATAATGCCAAAAAACAAAAAAAATGAGAATATTTTTAATAGGTGCTTTCTTACTTCTTACTATTTCTTGTAAGTCACAAAATAATCAAAAATTAGAATCTGAAATTATTTCTTTTTATAAGGTAAATGACAAGGATATTCAAAATTGTAAAAAAGAAAGTGAAGAACTTCGAAAGAAGAAAACTGAAGAGTGGCTTATCGAAAATATTTATGATCAATGCATTGCACCATTAGAACATTTAAATTTCTTCAGGAGCAATAGTTTAAAAATGTTAGAGAAAACTTCAAATAAGGAAGATTTCTTAATAATTAACTTTATCAGTAACAATATGACAATACCATTTGATACTAAAACTATTTTATACGCTAATAAAAATTACTTTGGTATTAAACACTATTTTGATTCAGAAAATAATATGGTTATTGAAAAAAACGAAGAATTTGAAGTTAGTGAATTTGAAAAAGATAATATTGAAAAAATTGATGAGTATTTGAAAACAGGTAAATCAGAATATTTTAGTGATAAAAGTGATGGACAAATAGGTTTATATAAACAATGGAATGTCGTTGCAAAAATTAATGGAAAAGTTAGAATGATTGAATTGTTTAGAATAAAATAAACCCACCCTCGCTGGCGCGATAATAAGTAACCTTGTATTTATGAGATTGCTTATAACTACAAGTACAACGGTAAAGAACTTCAGGAAACAGGATTATGGGGCTAGAATGTATATGCCTGACTTGGGAAGATGGGGCGTGATTGATCCATTAGCAGAAAAGATGACAAGACACAATCCTTATAATTATGCATTTGATAATCCAATAAGATTTATTGATCCTGATGGTAGAGAGCCTGGAGAACCAGGAGGACCGGGCGACAAAGTCCAGGAAATTGAAGAAGTTGTCATTAATGCAAAACGCAGAGCCTTTGGTTTTTTTGGAAGAGTTTGGAATGGTGTTAAAAGTGGTGTTAAATGGGCAGGAAACCAGTTTAGAAAATATGAACCCGATGATATCAATATAAATAATATTGGGTATGAAGTAGGAATAGGAGCCAAAGAATTTAAGGTTGGAAGGTTTGCAAGAGTTTCATTGGAACTTTCAGGAGCTGGAGCTACATGGGATAATAAAAAAGACGATATAAATATCAGTGGACCGAAAGGAAGTATAGGAATATATGTAGGTACCAAAAAAGATGTTGGATTTGATATTGAAGTAGAAAGTCTTAATATGGGTTTGGTTTCAGGGAAAGTAAAAGGAGGTAGTGCAAAAATGACAGCTAATTTATTAGACATTGGTCTTGGAGAAAATAAAGTAAATGGAGTACATTTAATGGAAGGAAGTATTTTTGATAGTGCGGAAAAAGATTCGTGGTTTAATGGCAAAGTTGGAGTAAAAACAGAAGCTAATAGGATGATCGATGTCAATAATGACGGTAATTTATCTCCAATGGACATAGTAGGCGGAAAAGTGAAATGGGGTGTATCGGCTGATATTGAATGGAATGCCACACAAACAATTTCCAGAACATTAGGAGGAAGGGGTGTAGGTAGTGCATGGAAGAAAACAGATTAATATGAAAAAAGTATTTTTAATTATAGGAGGAATCATAATCTCACTTTTTATAGGTTTTTTAATTCTGATGATCATATATGTATTAAAATATAGTCCGGAAGCAATTAACAGAAATAAATTTGAAAATGATTTTGATTTGCAATTGAAGGGACAAATTTTAGATACTAAAGTAAATCGTTACGGACAAACATTAGTTTGCTTAAAGGTCATGAAATCCAACTATAAGAACTATTTCCCTATTTATAATCCTAATGAAGGAAGTGATGATAAAAACTTTTGGGAAAAAAGGTTTTTTATAAAAGTTGAAGATTCTTTGGCTGTATTCATTTGTGAAAATAAATCATCCTCTTCTATTTATGATTTTCTACACAAGGGAGCTTTTGTAGTGATCAATAGAAATAACAATAAATCTTTTGAGGTATTTAAAAATAACCAAACAGAAAAAGAAACAAATATTGGGTTAAAAATTCTCACATATCCCATTCGTGACAACATAGAAAAGAGTTGTCTAATGGAGAAATAAGAGTTTAAATAGAGTTACTACCTTTTTGAGACAAACATTTCTCCTTCTGATACTACTAAGTTCAAATATTAAAAAAATAGAGTATTAAATCTTCAAATAATTTAATGCTCTTGAGATTTTGGATGTCAATATTATTATCCTTTTGGGATGAGCTTTATAAGAAATGCCGAAGAAGAGTCTTATTTTGGGGCAGGAAGTTATAAGAACTACAAGTACAATGGAAAGGAGCTACAGGAAAGTGAGATGTATGATTATGGCGCGAGATTCTATATGCCGGATATTGGAAGATGGGGCGTTGTTGACGAACTAGCAGAAAAATCAAGAAGATTTTCTCCTTATACTTATGCTTTAGATAATCCAATAATGTTTATTGATCCTGATGGTAGAGAAGCTGAAAGATGTTGTAGTTGGAAAGATATAAAAGGTTTTGGGAAAGGAGTTCTTAACACAAGTTTTGGAATAGCTAAGAGTACGGTTAACACTCTTGTAGAAAATACTAATCCTGCTTTATTACTTTATAATAAAGGCACGAGCCTTTATAGTTCAGGTAAAAAAGTTATTAATGCATACCAAAAAGGAGGAGTAAAAGCAGCGGCAAAAGAAGCTGGAAATATAGTATATGAAGGTTCTGGGGCAAAAGCTCTTGTAGAAACAGTAAAAGGTGTAGCAAATGGAAATCCTGAATCAATAGGTCTGCTACTGTAATGGCTGTAGCTGTAGTTGCTACTCGTAAAGCGGGGGGGGACGGCTGCGGCTGCTGAAACGTCGATAATGAGTGAATTGACAAGTACTGTTAAGAATACAGCATCAGATTTAAAGGCTTCCGGGCAATTACCTGTCACAGTAGTGGGGGCAGAATTAAACGGACAAACTGTAATTGGAACAAGTGGTGCACCTCCTACGATTGTAGCTCCTCAATTGGAACCTGTTGTAAGTGAACTAGGGGGACTAGGTACAAAAACAGCCTCTGGAAATACTGTAGGATGTTGTGCAGAGTTTCGATTAGGAAATCAATTATTATTAGACAATCCATTATCGGCTCCAAGAGAAGTTAATTTTACAGATGCCATACGACCAAGAACAGGTCAAACCGTACCAATGTGTGATAATTGCAAACAAGCATTTGAAAAATAATATTATGTATACAGAAATTGAACAACAAACTTTAGATATAGATTGGTTTTTTACAGATAATGAAGATATTGCTTTTGTTGCATCTGCAGGAGGAAAATTACCAGAAACAATAGCGAAACTGGATAAAGATAATGGATTATCTAAATATTTTAGGGATCTTTCAGAAGTATCAGAGGTGATAATAAACCCAAGCTTAGAATTTATAATTCAAAAAGTTGATGATAATTATTTATCAGATTTTTTAAGTATGGCTAAAAAAGGACTTTATACTTTTGATAAAACTATTCTAAATAATTTTTCTGACACTTCGTATCATTTAGTAGCAAGTCCTAAAACTCCTTTAAAAATGAAAGATCTTCCTGAAAATATATTAAAACTTCTAATAAAAACTCAATATAACAATGATATTAGAGA
>NZ_BAAFHL010000105.1:0-4640 GCF_042849955.1 Chryseobacterium barbadense | reverse complement strand
TCAGTAAATTCTACATTGAAATACCCTCGTGAGTTTAATAAATTTCGTAACGCTAACAAGTCATCGTGATGTGCCCACGAGTGACTGATGAAAATTTTGTAATCTTTTGCCATATAATTATTTTAAATTTAAAATATGCTGTTTAGAGCTGTTGTAAGTTTCCAATTCCCATTCTGCCGGAGAACAGTTAAAAAAACACTTCTCATTTTCCTCGAATTCTGACATATTATCTAATGCCAGATAGCAGTTTGCCAATGTTGCATAAATCCATTTAAGATCACTTCTGATCAAGAAATCTTCATCTTCTTTTAAATCTTCAATGATTTCAATAATCTTATTGCGAGTTTTTCTAGCTTGAATTCGGCAATATGTTTTCTCGTCCTCGTCGCTTATAAACTGACCTTTAAGATCTAGACATATCGCATAATTTTCTCCAGTATAATAATCTGAGTTTATAGCAAATCCTTTATCGTAATATTTTATTGCACGGTCGAGGTAGATCATTTCGTTATTGTCTAGTAGCCACAAACGTTTATATATTGCTCCTGTGATACCAAGGGTTTCTGGATCGTTAGTGGTTCGACCATCTGGTTCCAACGTAGAAATTATAGTTAAGGCATCTTGTAATGCCGTTTTTTCAGAAGGCTGTTTACTTTTATAAGTACATAAAGCTAATTGTTGAACAAAATAGGAGTCATTTTCAATTTTCTCGCTGGCTTTCTTCCAGTATTTTACAGCTTCTCCAAAGTTGCTTTCAGTCATGCATCGTTTAGCCTGTTCAACTACAGCAAAGATTAGTTTTTCTTTTTCAGCTAACTCTTTTATAAGCTGTGCATATTCTTCCTCTGGCAGAATATAAGGCTTTACTGACTGAATGTGCTGGAATAACGGACTGTCGACTTCCCGTGACTTTTCCACATTCAAGATTAAATTGGTAAGATCCTGCTGGCACCGGGAAGCTTCAGTAGCTGATATATCTTCGCCCATATGTGCGTAAGTAAAGGTTCTATTATGATTTATATCAAAGGGAATATTTCCATCCTTTTCTTTCATGACAATAGTCGAAAATGGTTTCGCTGCATGCCTAATGCCTAATTCATATATAGCATTCGGATTGAAGGTGGTTATATCTGCTATAACTAAATCAGCGTAAATGAGCAGGCCGTACATACTTCTGTCTATCAGCCCTGAGTCCTGAACTTCATCACCTCTTACACACTCATAGCCAGCAGCTGTTACAGCAGGTTTAATAATATTGAGATAGGTTTTATCAAGATCGAAAGTCTTACCAAGAGTGGGATCGCTTTTCTTTCCATAGCCCATGATAACAAAACAAATTTTTGCCATTTTTTAATTTTAGTCATATGGTTATTTTCAATTCTGATCAAAAAGGTTTCCAATTATAGATTTCTGTCAAAAAGTCATGGTGTTTGGTTAATTCAGTGGATATTATTACTGATAATCAAACATTTCAATAAAATAAAAACTGTATACTGACAAAAAGTGTATTTTAAAGAAATCATAACCTATAATAATTGAGAACATTAATTTAATATATTTGAACTATAAATATTAGCAAACTATTTGAAATGACCGAATCTGAAATACTCACTTAAAATACTTTAAAACACTTATGAAATATTTAGTATGGGATTTAAAACAGCTCAAAAGGGGTGAGCGGGTAAAAATTACATTATCAGGCAATGCCGCCAACGTACGTTTAATGGATAGTTCAAATTATCAGAGTTATAAAAACGGAAGGGGGCATCGATATACTGGAGGACTTGTGAAAAGATCTCCAGTAGTTCTTACAGTTCCAAGTTCAGGCCACTGGTATATCACTGTTGATATGCAAGGGCTGAGAGGATCAACCAACGCTAGTGTGCAAGTTCTGCCATCAGCGCTTCCTACTTTTCAGGAAGCTCCACTATCAAGTGTTCCTTCACTTGTTCAAGGTAGGCATGATTCATCTCCATTTGGGGTAGACGATGATTACAGGGAGCATGATGTTTTCATTTCTCATGCCTCGGAGGACAAAGATGACATTGTTAGAGATTTAGCAATTGCGCTCAGAGAAGAGGGGTTGTCAGTTTGGTATGATGAATTTGAATTAAAAATAGGAGATAGTCTTAGACAAAAAATTGATAAAGGCTTGGCCAAAAGCAGATTTGGAATAGTTGTCTTATCACGGAATTTTATTAAAAAAGGATGGACTAACTATGAGTTAGATGGCATAATTACACGTGTGATTGGAGGTGATCAGATCTTACTTCCTATATGGCATAACATTACTAAACAAGAGATTGTTGATTATTCTCCTTCAATAGCTGATAGAGTGGCTCGAAATACAGCAAACTATACAATTGAAGAAATTGCTCAGGAAATTTCAGAACTAATAAAGAATAATTAAATTCAAAGTCGTAGCATTGAGAAAATGAAAGAAAAATAATGCCTATGACTTCCACTTTAAATAAACATGTTTCATAAAATAGAATTTTGTTCAATCAAAATTTTATATATGGATATAATTACAAAAAAAGATCTCGACATACTGAGAGATCAGATCATTTCTGACATCGGGAATCTTCTTGACAGCAAGCAGGCCGAAAGTAAGGCCGTTGAAGAATTTGGCTGGATGCGCAGCAAGGCCATACGTAAAGCCCTGAACATTTCCGCCTCTACCTTGCAGAATCTAAGGATCACGGGGAAAATTCGCTTCAAGAAAATATTAGGCTCTTATTATTACAATAAAGAAGACCTTGGGCACCTATTTGACGATGAAAGGGAATGAAGCACAGCGTTGGTTTGATTTCCTTGATGAAATTGACAGGGATCCTCAGCTCAATGTCTGGCATATTGCTTTACTGATTGCTATTGCAAGACTTGCCTTGAAACAAAATGAAAAATGGATAATCAGAGTGAGCAGGAGCAAGCTTATGACACTTTCTCATATCACTACAATAACAAGTTACCATAAGTATTTTAAGCAGCTTCAGCAGCTTGGCTACATTAAGTATACTCCGTCTTATCATCCGGACTATCGTAGTACTGTAGAGATCCTTCGCACACAGAAAAAATGATTTGCAACAATAAGCCTCAATATACCTTAATATATTGAGACTTATTGTTGCCATTAGACAATTGCCTTTGCCCTGCTGAGCATATTTTCAAAAGCATCACATCTGTTGGCAAAAGAGACGTCCGAGCGATTGTTCTGAGCACTCTTTAAGTCTCGGAATTCTTTTTCGAGCTGCTCAAGGAATTTCACCAGATCCCTATTGAAATGATCTGTACTTCTTAGCTTGGCTTCAAGCTGCTTCATTTCACGGGCTATGGATGCCTGTTCGGTCATTGCATACTCTTCCGTCTGCTTAATTGAGTAATGTCCCAGCATTTCCTTGACGACATGGATCGATACGCCATTGTTTAAAGTGATTGTACTGGCAAATGTACGTCTCGCTTTATGCGTATTGAGTGTTTCATGAATTTCGCATAATACGGCAATTTCTTTTAGATACTCATTCATTTTTTGGTTTGAACGTCCGGGAAGTACAGTTCCTCTTTTCAAACAATGAGGATCATCCTTATATCGGCCCATAATCTCCAATGCCTTAGGAAGAAGTGGAATATCCGTATCTGATTTTGATTTTTGCCTACTTGACATAATCCACATACTTCCATCGTCTGCTTCTTTAATATTTTCCCATTTTAATTGAAAGGCATCAATGTAAGATAATCCCGTGTAACACTGAAATATGAAAATATCTCGAACAACATTTAGTCTTTCTGATCTGAACTCTTTTTTTTCAATTCGTTTCAGTTCCGCTTTTGTCAGAGGCTTCTTTTTAACCTTGGTTTTCTTGCTGACAAACAGTTTGAACGGATCTTTGGGAATGATCTCTTTGGCAACAGCTCTCAATACGATTTTCTTAAAATTGCTGATATACTTCAATGAAGTGTTATTGGAACATTTTCTTACAGTTTTTAGATATAGGTTGTAATTCTTTACAAATTCATAATTAAGGGCACTGAACTCCAAGTCAGCCATATTATACTGATGTTGGATAAATTCCTGCACATGGGAGCGTGCTGTAATGTAACGTTCATGTGTTCCTTTGGAATATTCCCCAGTAATGACAAGTTTGGCTATCTCATCGTTATGTTCCTGAAATTCTTCAAGGACTTTATTTCGTGTCCTGTATTTTCCGTTGACAAAATTAATGAGATCAATAGAGGTAATGAGAATATCATTATTCATTAACTCCGTTCTGTAACTATTGATCTTAGTCGTTAAGGATTCAAGAAAAAGATTAATCGTTCGGGCATCTTCTTTCGTTCCTATAGCTTTACCTTCTTTCTGATCCCATCGGTCAGGATACCATTTTCTTTTGGTGGAGGTCTCTTTAGGAATACCATCTACAGTGATTCGCAAATAAATGTGGCGAATCTTTTCGTTTTTTGAGCTCTTTAAAAAGTAGGTGAACCCGTAGCTTTGTTCTACTAACATAATTCAACATTTTTAGGGTTATAAATGTCAAACTAAAAGCTCTTTAAATCAAGTTGTTTAGATTTGCAACGTGTTTATTTTAAATCAATTATACGCGTTTTCATTGTGTTTTGTATTCCGTTTTTGTGGCAAA
>NZ_BAAFHL010000104.1:0-4703 GCF_042849955.1 Chryseobacterium barbadense | reverse complement strand
CTGCCGTAAGACACCTTGCTGTAAGTTTTCCTTATGATAATCTTGAAGATGAGCATGCTAATATTACATTAAGAGACGGTGGAGACCAGGTAAATAAAATCCTGGAAGAGGAATTAACGGAAAGACTAGCTCCGGCAGGAATCATTATTCAGGAGGCAAGGATTACCCATTTGGCTTATGCTTCCGAAATTGCGGGGGCAATGCTTCAAAGACAACAGGCAACGGCTATTGTGGCAGCAAGAACCAAAATTGTGGAAGGAGCAGTGGGAATGGTAGACCTGGCTCTTAAAAAACTTTCAGAAGAAAACATCGTTGAGTTGGATGATGAAAGAAAAGCAGCTATGGTAAGTAATTTGATGGTAGTACTTTGTGGTGAAAAAGCAGCAACCCCAATTTTAAACGCGGGAACCCTATACAATTAGTAATTAAATCTGCAGGCTTAGCTAAGTGAACGACTTTGCGCATAAAAGCACAAAAATAGTTGAAAACCTTAGCGCTCTTTGCGTTTAAAAAAAGAAAAAATGAAATCAGAAAAAGCTCAAAACTCTTCCGAAACCCCTTCAAAAGGTAAAAAGTCTTTTGTGATCAGGATAGATGAGTCTACCTATAAACTTCTGGAGAAATGGGCAAATGATGAATTCAGGAGCGTAAACGGACAGATTGAGTATTTGCTTCATCAAAGTCTGATCAGTTCAGGAAGAAAGAAAAAAGAATAGTTTTGAAATGAAAAAGTGAGTAAATTTTCCAAAAGAGTGTAACCTTTTTGTGACAGCCTGACTCTATTGTTTAGAACATCGATTTTTTAAATAAAAAAATAAAAATGGAAACAATACAGCTAAAACAATTTCAGAAGGTTTTTAATATTTTAAAATTTACCTTTGTAGTAGTTCCCGTTGTCGCGGGACTGGATAAATTTACTAATATCCTCTGCGAGTGGGAGAAGTACATTAATCCCGCACTTCTCGATATTTTACCGTTCTCTGCTGCAGCTTTTATGATGATTGTCGGCATTATTGAGATTATTGCAGGAGTATTGGTCCTCATCAATCCTAAAATCGGCGGTTTAGTGGTTTCGGTATGGCTGGTACTTATTGCACTCACCTTATTGGCAGGCTGGAACTTTGCAGATGTTGCTGTAAGAGATTTGGTAATAGCTGTTTCAGCTTTTTCAATGACAAGATTGGCATCAATTCTCAATTCTAAATAAATGAAGGCAGACGAAAAATATACTGACCTGGAATTAATAGAGAAAGTTCTGAATAAGGAAACTTCCGCTTTTGAAGTATTGATCCGGCGAAACAATCCTTCTCTCTACCGAATTGGAAGAATGTACCGTTTCAGTCATGAAGATACGCAGGATATCATGCAGGATACTTATATTGAGGCGTTTCTTCATTTAGATCAGTTTAAAAATAAATCCACTTTCCGGACCTGGATCTCGAAGATAATGCTTCATCAATGCTATCGTAAAGTTCAGAAATGGTATACGAAACATATGGAGTCTCTTGAAAATAAAAGTCAGATTTTCGAAAATCTTCATCATAGTGAAACATCCCATGAAATTATGAACAGAGAATTAAATGCCATCATTGAAAAAAGCCTGTTCAATATCCCTCAGGAATACAGAACGGTTTTTACATTAAGAGAAATCAACGGATTAAGTGTACAGGAAACAGCCGAAGCTTTAGACATCAGTGAAAGTAATGTGAAAGTTCGGACCAACCGGGCTAAGAATTGCCTGCGGAAAGAACTGGAAAAATTTTATGTAAAAGAAGAAATTTTTGAGTTTAACCTGATCTACTGTGATCAGATGGTTGCACGAGTAATGAGCAAGATCAGGGAAATAAGTAGGAAAGAATGATCAATAATCTTATTAAAAAAGAAAGCAGAGAAATTTCTCTGCTTTGTTATTTCATGCAACTCTGAAGCGTATCTGCCCCAAAGTAGAATATGACCAGCCATATCAAACCTTTAATGGTAAAAAAAGCAAATCCTGCCCATCCCACACGTTTGAACCACTTTTTGAACTTCGAATTATTTTCCTGCGGATTTTCCATTGCTGAAATTAAAAATATTACCTTACAAAGATAAACATGTTTAGAATTATTCCAAATAACAAAGCTGTTAAAAAAATAAAATTTTGCGTTTCGTATAATATTTTTATCTTTAGAGAGAACGAAAAGTAAACATTTTATGTCTAAAAAAATCAAAGATTTTGGGATTGAAAAAACGCTCAAAAATCTAGGTATTAAAGAAGAGAACAAAGGAACATCAACAGGCGGAAAATATTTCGCATCAGGAAAAACGATAGAAAGTTTTTCTCCCGTAGATGGCAAATTAATTGCTAAAATTAAAACCTCCGGCGAAAGTGATTACGATAAAGTAATTGAGTCTGCCCAGAAGGCATTTCAGGAATTCAGACTGATTCCGGCTCCGAAAAGAGGAGAGATCGTAAGACAATTAGGCCAAAAGTTAAGAGAATACAAAAACGATCTTGGAAAACTTGTCTCTTATGAAATGGGGAAATCTTTACAAGAAGGTTTAGGTGAAGTGCAGGAAATGATAGATATCTGTGATTTTGCAGTTGGAGTATCAAGACAATTGCATGGTTACACAATGCATTCCGAAAGACCCGGCCACAGAATGTATGAACAATATCACCCACTGGGAATCGTAGGAATCATTACAGCCTTTAATTTCCCGGTAGCCGTTTGGTCCTGGAACACCGCTTTAGCATGGATATGCGGAAATGTTACTATCTGGAAACCTTCTGAAAAGACTCCGCTTTGTGCCATTGCATGTCAGAATATCATGTCTGAAGTACTGAAAGAAAATAACCTTCCTGAAGGAATTTCAAGTGTACTGGTGGCAGATCATGAGATCGGTCAGAAACTAGTAGATGACAAGCGTGTTTCTCTTGTTTCTTTCACCGGCTCTACAAGAGTGGGAAGAATGGTTTCTTCCAGAGTGGCAGAAAGATTTGGAAAATCAATCCTTGAATTAGGCGGAAACAATGCCATCATCATTTCTCAGGATGCAGATCTGGATATGGCTATTATCGGCGCCGTTTTTGGAGCAGTGGGAACTGCAGGGCAAAGATGCACTACTACAAGAAGACTCATCATCCATGAAAGCGTATATGATGATATGAAGAAAAGGCTGGTTAAGGCTTATGGACAATTAAAAATAGGAAATCCTTTGGACGAAAATAACCATGTTGGGCCACTGATTGATACCGATGCCGTTAATCAATACGAAGAGTCGATCAAAAAATGTAAAAAAGAAGGTGGGAAATTCATTGTTGAAGGCGAAGTTTTAAAAGGAAAAGGGTACGAATCCGGCTGCTACGTAAAACCATGTATCGCTGAAGTGAAAAACTCTTACGATATCGTTCAGCACGAGACTTTTGCCCCAATTTTATATCTCATCAAGTACAAAACATTAGAAGAAGCAATTGCTATCCAAAATGATGTACCTCAGGGGTTATCTTCATCCATCATGACCCAAAACTTAAGAGAAGCGGAATTATTCCTTTCTCACGCAGGATCAGACTGTGGAATTGCCAACGTGAATATCGGAACATCCGGAGCTGAGATCGGAGGAGCTTTCGGTGGTGAAAAAGAAACCGGGGGCGGCAGAGAATCCGGATCAGATGTATGGAAATACTATATGAGAAGACAAACCAACACTATTAATTATACAGCGCAACTCCCTTTAGCGCAAGGTATTAAATTTGATTTATAAAATTTTTAATTTATATGAATCAAAGATTGAATCATATAAATTAATCACAAATTCCCTAATCCCAAAAAAGTATGGAACAAACAATTGAAGTGAAAATGAATAAAGTAAAAGAAACAGTAGGAAAACATGTTCTTGCAGATGGTTTTGATCTTGTGATGGATATCGAGAAATCACACGGCTCATGGTTATATGATAAACTTTCTGAAAAAGAATATTTAGACATGTTTTCCATGTTTGCATCGGCATCTATAGGCTATAATCATCCTTATCTGGTGGAAAAATCAGCATGGTTAGGAAAAATGGCCGTTAACAAACCAACATTAGCTGATGTTTACTCCGAAGAATATGCTCATTTCTTGGAAGTATTTGAAAGAGTGGTACTTCCCGAAGAATTACAATATGCCTTCTTTATCGAAGGGGGAACGCTGGGCGTTGAAAATGCCATGAAAGCATGTTTTGATTGGAAAACACGCAAGAATTTTGAAAAAGGCCTGCAAACCGAAGCTGGTATTTGCATCCACTTTAGACAGGCTTTCCACGGAAGAAGCGGTTATACGTTAAGCTTAACCAATACCTCAGATCCAAGAAAATATCAGTATTTCCCGATGTTTGACTGGCCAAGAATCCTTAATCCTAAATTAACTTTCCCAATTACAGAGGAAAACTTAGAAGAAACCATCAAAAATGAAAGAATGGCCTTGCTTCATATTGAAGAAGCAATTTTATCCAATCCGGATAAAGTAGCCTGCGTCATCATTGAGCCAATTCAGGCAGAAGGCGGAGACAACCACTTCAGAGATGAGTTCTTTACGGAACTGAGAAAACTATGTGATGAAAATGAGGTTCTGCTGATTTTTGATGAAGTACAGACAGGAATAGGAATCACTGGAAAAATGTGGGCTTTCCAGCATTTTACGGCGAAACCTGATATTATTTCTTTCGGGAAAAAAGCCCAGGTT
>NZ_BAAFHL010000103.1:0-4742 GCF_042849955.1 Chryseobacterium barbadense | reverse complement strand
CGTCTGGATTTCATTGTTGGCTTTAAAAACCTCGGTGCTGAAAGCGTCAATCAATAATTTTACAAAAGGGTCCAATGACTGCGGACTTTTTAATCCCCATACTTTTGTGGCATTCTGAAGCATTCTTGCTTTTACCGATTCTTTGGAATATATATTCTGATCTAAATTCATAATTCTAATTACAAAAAAACTTAATCTATTGACATCGGACTCAAAAAAAGCTCTGTGGTAAAGCTGAAACGCTCTCCTGTAGCCTCCATTTTGGCATTAATGGCTATTCTGACTTTTTTCTTGATTTCCGTATGTTCTTTGGTATCATAGCTGTGCTCTACAAATTCTACGTGGGCTTGAATTTGCGGCTGAACAATTCTGGGTTCATATTCTTGTATCTGCCTTTTAAGACTTTTAATAAAAACACTTTCCCAGATGGCACTTGTAACTCCATTATCGAATTCCAGGTTCCAGACGTCATTTCCGTAATTTTCATCATATCTGTTTTCACCTTTTTTGGTAGTGATCAGCAACATTATGTTGTGGGCAATACTTTCCCCCATGTCGCAGGTATCAATACTCCCCCCTTCAGTCATTAATGTTGACGGGGCAAAAGGCATTCTGTAATTTGGTGTGTCCATAAATCAACTTCTTTTTACATCATGGTCTCAATTTATCTAAACGAAATACCAAATTAAACATTTTCAGGAAATAAAATGTTATAAGAATTTAAAAATATTGTTTAAAATTTACGGCTTTCAAACAAGTTTGAAAGCCGTAATCATACTAATGAGTTTCTTTTTTATTTCTATTGATAAAGTAGTAAACCGGAAGTCCCAATAAGACCATTAAAAATCCTGGCCAGGTGTATTGCTGTTTATAGATTAGAAGCAGGATACAGAATCCGGATCCTATCAATAAATATATAATGGGTGTAACCGGATACAGCCATGTTTTGTAAGGCCTTTCAAGATCAGGCTGCTTGAATCTCAGGTAAATTACTCCGAAAACGGTGATCATATAGAACAAAACGATCACAAAAGAAATCATATCCAGAAGGTTTCCGTACTGACCGCTTAAGCACAGGAGAGAAGCCCAAACACCCTGCATCCATAAAGCATTTCCGGGAACTGCATTTTTATTGTTTTCTGTGGCGGATTTAAAAAACAAGCCGTCTTTTGCCATCGTCTGGAATACTCTGGCTCCGGCCAGAATCAGGCCGTTGTTGCACCCGAAGGTAGAAATCATGACTAACAAAGCGATGATTATGGTTCCCGCACTTCCGAAAATATTTTGTGAAGCAGCTACCGCTACTCTGTCGTTGGCTGCAAAAGCGATGGAGTCTCTGTCTAAAGCATTTAGGTAGACATAATTTACCGCAATATACAGTATCATAACAGCAGAAGTTCCGTAAATCATTGATTTTACGACATTTTTCTTTGGGTTCTCTATTTCTCCGGAAACAAAAGTTACACTTTCCCAAGCTACAGAGCTAAAGACCGATCCAACCATCGCCGCAGCAATTCCCCCTAACAAAGTCATTCCACCAATAGGTTCCCAACCTTCTTTAAGAAAATTTCCTGAAAGGTCTTTCTTCAGATTATTAAAAGAATCTGTACCAAAACTAAAGTTCTCTGCCAAATGGGAAACATCCACTAAAATAAACCCGGCTGCAATTAGTCCCAATAAAGCAATTACTTTAGAACCTGTAAATATATTCTGTAAGAGCTTCCCGCTCTCTACTCCTCTTGTATTAATATAGGTCAACAACAAAATAATACCTATTGCCAATATCTGTATCCAGGTAATCTGGAATTCTCCGCTTTGGAAAATAGGGGCTGCATTATTAAGGGACGGAACAAGGTAAGCGGTAAATTTTCCGAAAGCCATTGCAACAGCAGCAATCGTCCCGGTCTGGATCACTGTAAATAATCCCCATCCGTAAAGAAAACCCATTTTTTTACCGAAGATTTCCGTAAGATATGTGTATTGCCCACCGGCTTTTGGAAACAATGCTGAAAGCTCACCGTAGCTTATTGCAGCAGCAACAGTCATGACTCCTGTAATGATCCATACTACGATCACCCAATATCCGGAACCGAGATTCCGCATCATATCTGCACTCACGATAAAGATTCCACTTCCGATCATGGAGCCCATTACCAACATAATGGCGTCCCAAAGTTTTAGTTTTTTCTGCATAAATATGTATAGGTGTCAAATATAAACAAATATGCATTTGGTTGGGAACTTTGTTTACATATTCAAAATAAATATGCTTTTTATTAAGTTTAATCTGATTTTGGATTCGATTTTTATTAGTATTTTTGAAAAAAATATTAAAAATGAAATTCAAAGCCCTATTATTTGCAGCAGCAGTGAGTGTTTCCACACTGGCCTTTGCACAGGAAACCGCAGAGAAGAAATTCTCTCCACCGGCAGGAAACGCTCTTGTAGGAGATACATACGGAGCAGGAGTTGCTAAAGCTTCCGAATCTAAAGCAATTACAGTAGATAAATTGTCCAAAAAACTTAAAAAAGACAATAAAAAAGCTGAGAACGTAGCAATCAAAGGCACAGTAACTGATGTTTGCGAGAAAAAAGGATGTTGGCTAACCATCAAAACGGAAGATGATTCTCAATTCTTTGTTAAGATGAAAGATTATGCTTTCTTTGTTCCTACAGCTCTAAAAGGAAAGAATGTTGTTTTGGAAGGAAATGCAGAAAGAAAAGTAATTTCCGTGGATGAGCAAAAACACTATGCTGAAGATGCTAAAAAGCCTCAATCTGAGATTGACGCCATCACAAAGCCAAAAGAAGAGATCAGATTTGTAGCGAACGGAATTAAAGTAGTGAACTAAGATTTCTTATTTTAACACAAAGTTTTTTATAAACATAATATTTAAGAAAGCCAAGAGAAGACAAATTTCATTTGTCTGATTAAGCGGATCGCCTCATCAATTAACTTGTTAATTACCTCTTAGCTAACTTAAATACAATATGATTAAACTTTTAATCTTTGTGTCAAAATCACATGATAAAAAAAGCGGAACCAAGGTTCCGCTTTTTAGTCTTCTATAGTAAAATCTACTACCGCATCCAGTTTCGGATATTTGGTTGAGGAAACAAATTTCTTTCCGGTACAGTCTATTTCCAGCCAGCCTTTTCGTTTCTTTACTTCTCCTACTTCCACTACAAAAGGTACAAAAGAGATTTCATCTTTCCCTTCTTCTATCATTTCCCTGTACTGAACCGCTACATCCAAAATACAGAGATGATCCGTATTCAGCTTTACGTTTCTGTATACAATATCATAATGGGTTTCCTGATTTTCCGGAATTTCAAAATAGGTTTCCCAGCCGGTAATATCGGAATTCAGTTCACTGATCGCTTTTAAGGCGTAATAAAGAGCAATTGTATAATATTTCCTTGTTCCTTTTCTCGTGTAATCATCTACAAAATGTCCGCCTTCAAATAAAATGGTAGGCATTCCGCTTTTAATAAAATTATCACCGGTAGAAGTCGGGTAAAACTCATCCGAATATCTTCCGATCTGATTTGGAATTAATTCTTTCAGGTGATGATAAACATCGGCAATAACAGCCATACATTTTTTCCTGTTTTCAGTAACAGTTCTTTCTACATTTTCTGATGGTGCTAAAAAGGAAAGTGTTGCAGGATGTATTCCATCTGTAGTAAATATTGTTCTCTGTTCATGCAGATTCAGTGCATAATCATACTTTTTGGAGGAAGTCAAGCTTTTAAGAAATCTGATCTCTTTACTGGCTTCATTATGGAAGTCCCTGTTCAGGTCAATATCTACGGCATTTAATCTGGTCCACTTCTCTGATCCATCCGGATTTAACATAAAAATAAAATCCAATGAAATCTTACTGAAAAGGTCCTCTTTCATCTGAGGCATATTATCAAGGCTCATCAATAAGTCAAGCATTGCATGGGTCGCATTGGATTCATTGCCGTGCATCTGTGACCAGGCCAACACCTGAATAGGTCCGGAGCCTATACTTAATTTATAAATAGGCTTATCCAAATATGACCTCCCGATTTCCTGAATATAATCGCTGAGATTCGTCTGTAGGTAAGAAAATAATTTTTCAGGGGAAATATAGCGATTTGGGAAATGGGGATTTTGAATATAAATCTGTTCAAAGTTCATTGGAGAAGTGGTTTACAAGAGTCAAATTTAGCCATTTTTAAGGAGAAAACGAAATTAACATTTGTAACAATATTAAACATTGTAAATTGTCAGAATGTCTGTTGGTAAAATTGTGGATTGCTAAAAATTTAATTATATGCAATTATAATATTATAAACCAGCTAATTATAAAGTTTACGTAAAGTATAATTTCATACTTACTTTAAGTGGCAAAATACCTGTTTATCCCGAATTGAGCGTAATTTCATTAAACATTCCAAATGTGGATAAAGTAATATTTTTATACATTTATACAAATGTAAATCATCAATTTTCAGGATTTTTATTTCCTTTTTAAGACCTTTATTTTAGTTGAAATAAACATCCTAACTTATAAAGAAGAAGTATCTCTCAGAAAATTATAGATTATGTCGAAAATGAGTATTAATAAAGGTATTTATAAGCTTTACTTCCGGACCGCTCTCGTTGTTATATTATATAATACGCTAAATAAACAGGTATTTTGCCACTTAAAGTAAGTATGAAATTATACTTTACGTAAACTTTATAATTAGCTGGTTTATAATATTATAAT
>NZ_BAAFHL010000102.1:0-4743 GCF_042849955.1 Chryseobacterium barbadense | reverse complement strand
AGGCGGTTCATCCATTCTGTTTGATTTTAAGGAAGTGATCGCAAGGCTCGAAGATAAATTTCAGCTCATCGGGATTGATCTTCAAAACCACGGGATGACAGAGCATAGGGATATTCCCGAAACCTTTGAACAGGATGCTCATGATGTGGCTGCGCTTTTAAAAGAAATCAATATTCATAAGGCCTCATTCTGGGGATTCAGCAACGGCGGCAATACGGTGATGCAAATTGTTCATCTTTATCCGGATCTGGTGGAAAAGCTGATTGTAGCTTCGGCTTTTTTCAAAAGAAGCGGAATGATAGAAGGCTTTTTTGAAGGAATGCAGCAAGCCACACTGGAATCAATGCCGGAATCGCTTAAAATTAATTTTCTAAACCTGAACCCGGATTTCTCAAAGCTCGAAAACTTGTTCGATAAAGACAGCAAGAGAATGCAGAATTTTGAAGACTGGAGTGAAGATATTTTAACAGGTATCCAATCACCAACGTTATTGATCACGGGAGATAAAGATGTCATGAAGCCTGAACACACCGTAGAGATGTGGCGTTTGATTCCTAATTCACAATTGATAATCCTTCCCGCAACTCACGGGTCTTATATGATGGCAGATTTTGACGGAAATGTAGATCACAGCTTAATCAACTTTACAACATCAGAAGTAGAAAAATTCTTAAAGCGATAACGATAATTGACCATAATATTTTTAAATTTTGCTAAGTGAAACGCCCCTTGTGTTCTTAAAATACATACAGTTTTTAAAAATCTTTGCGGACTTTTCGATATAAAAATTACAAACAAATAAACTAACTTTTAAACGTATAAATCATGCCTAAATTAAATCCATACCTAAATTTTGATGGGAAAGCAGAAGAAGCTTTCAATTTTTACAAATCTGTTTTCGGAGGGGAATTCGTGGGTGAAGTTCACAAAATGGGAAATGCTCCCGGAACAGAAAACCTTTCTGAAGAAGAAAAAAACAGAGTAATGCATATTGCACTTCCTATTGGAAACGATCTTTTAATGGCTTCAGATATTGTTCCGTCGTTTGGACAGACTTTGAATGTAGGAAATAACAATTACGTTTCGATATTCCCGGACTCAAGAGAAGAGGCAGACAGGCTTTTCAAAGGACTTTCGGAAGGAGGAAACATAGAAATGCCGATTGAAGACCAGTTTTGGGGCGACTATTTCGGAAGCTTTCAGGATAAATACGGAGTTCATTGGATGGTGAACTATAACGAAGAATACACAAAATAGTCTTATATTTAACTAATTATATAAACGGGTGGTCAAAATTTGCTTTGACCGCCTTTTTACACCACATTAAAAACTTAATTATATGGAACCTATTAAAATTGACATCACTATTTTAGAGCCTGTTCAGAAGGTTTGGGATTATTACAATACCCCTAAACATATCACCAAATGGAATTTTGCCGACGAATCATGGCAATGTCCGAGCTCCGAAAATGATTTAAGAGTCGGCGGGAAATTTAAAAACAGAATGGAAGCCAAAGATAGAAGCTTCGGATTCGATTTTGAGGGAGTTTATGATGAGGTGATCCCGAATGAGAAAATAAAATATCATATGGAAGACGGAAGAAATGTAGAAGTAAACTTTGATAGAGTGGATGACAATACAACCAAAGTCCGTATAGAGTTCGATCCTGAAATGCAAAACTCTGTGGAAATGCAAAGAGACGGATGGTATGCCATTCTCAACAATTTCCATAAGTATGTAGAGAACCACTAAAAAACTTCCTAAGACCATGCTCAATTTAGTGATAATGGCAAGATGTCTCAATTCCGTTTGTACAGATCATCGCACTGTCAAAGGGGATTTTCTCAAGGGGATTATTGCGATGCCCGCAAGGAGAGCTTTGGAAAAAGAGAAAATAGATTCCCTGGAAAAGCTTTCCGACTATTCTGAAGAAGAGATCATGAGTCTTCATGGTTTCGGGAAAAATACCATGGATAAGCTTAAGAATCATATGAATGAATATAAAGTCTCCTTTAAAAATGAAAATTTCGAGATTAAATCCTGATAATCCGGAAAAACTGAGACTTCTTGAGAAACTGTATGTAGAGGTCTTTGAAGTGGAGAATTCTCAGAATCCTGGATTGGAATATTTCAAAACTCTTTTGAAGAACGACAACTTTATTTATCTTATTGCTGAAAATGAAAATGAGATCATTGGAGGATTAACAGCTTATCTCATGCCTTCACTTCATGGCCATCTGGAAGTCTATGTTTATGACTTAGCAGTTAAAAATAATTTTCAGCGAAGAGGAGTAGGAACTTTGCTTATGCAAAATATTTTTGAAACTTCTAAAAGTATGGGCGCTACTGAAGTTTTTCTTCAGGCAGATAATATAGATGAACATGCCTTATGCTTCTACAGGAAACTCAAAGGGGTTCCGGAAGAAGATATAACCAATTTTTCGTACAAATTATAAACATTAAACTATGAATAATGATATTTTCCCGTGTCTCTGGTATGACGGAGATGCAAAACAATCGGCAGACTTTTATTGCCAGGTATTCAACGGAAAAATTACTGCAGATACCCCTGTTGTATTGAACATTGAATTATTTGGGCAGAAGCTGATGTTATTGAACGGAGGTCCTCATTTCCAGAAAAATGCTTCCGTTTCCTTTATGGTCATCTGTGAAACCGAAGATGAAGTTCAAAAATACTGGGATCAGCTAATGGCAGGCGGAATGGCTTTAATGCCGTTGGATTCTTACCCATGGAGTAAAAAATACGGCTGGGTTCGAGATCAGTATGGCGTTACGTGGCAGTTGTTCCTGGGAGAAAAGGCAAGCGATCAGAAAATTATTCCTACCCTGATGTTCATCCATCAAAATAATGGAAAAGCTATGGAAGCAATGGAATTCTATACGCAGACGTTCCCGAACTCAAGCATTGGAAATGTATTGAAATATAAAGATGGCGGAGAACCGGAAGAAGTGCCCGAAAATGTTCAGCATGCCCATTTTATCATTGATGGATATAGCTTGTTCTGCATGGATAATTCTTATGACCACCAGTTTGATTTCAATGAAGGAATTTCTATGGTCATCATGACCGATAATCAGGAAGAAACGGATCACCTGTGGAATACGCTCATTTCAGGGGGTGGAAGAGAAAGCATGTGTGGATGGCTGAAAGATAAGTATGGTTTCAGCTGGCAGATTGTTCCTAAAAGATTGATTCAGTTAATGAACGATTCTGATCAGGAAAAAGCCCAGAAAGTGGTACAGGCGATGATGAAAATGCAGAAAATCATTATAAAAGATTTAGAAGAAGCTTATCATTCTTAAACATTGTTTCGGCTTGCTGTTTGATGTGTTTAGAGAAAAGATTGGCGTATGAAAACACAGAATAAGTCACAATCTAAATCAAAAGTCCCCAAAGAAGGCCTGTTTCCGGAGATCATCCGGGAAAACTATTTGGGAAGTCAAAAGTTAGCAGGTAAAAAAGCGGTAATAACAGGAGGGGACAGCGGAATAGGACAGGCTGTTGCCGTTCATTTTGCAAGAGAAGGAGCAGATATAGCCGTCATTTACAAAGAAAGTGATGATGATGCTAAAGAAACGAAAAAGCTGGTTGAAAAAGAAGGTCGTGAATGTATCTTGTTGAAAGGAGATCTTACCAAAAAAACGTTCAGAACAAAATGCCTGAATACGATCAAAGAAAAATGGAAAAGCCTGGATATCCTGGTTAACAATGCCGGAATTCACACTTCTAAGGATACCCTTGAAAAGATTTCCGACGAGCAGATTGAAGAAACCTTCCATACCAATATCATTTCAATGATTGCATTGACGCGGGCTTTTTTGCCGTTAATAGGAGAAGGCGGAAGAATTATCTGTACAACATCCGTTACAGCGTATCGCGGAAGCGATCATCTGATTGATTATGCGGCTACTAAAGGAGCTATTTTATCATTCATTCGTTCTCTATCTACTAATCTTGCAGAAAAGAAGATATTGGTTAACGGAATTGCTCCCGGACCTATATGGACGCCTCTTGTGAAGGAAACATTCGATGATCTTTCAACCTTTGGAAAAGATACTCCGTTAAAACGTGCGGGGCAGCCTTCCGAAGTGGCGCCGGCCTTTGTCTTTCTGGCTTCCGAAGATGCCAATTACATTACGGGAGAAGTCATACACATCAATGGTGGTGGTTTTGTAGGCGGGTAATGATATTTGAACCATTCATCTTAACGGTTTTATCAAATAATTAAAAATTACAAAATGGAGACATTATCTTTTGAAGTTCAGATAGAAGCAACACCCGAAAAAGTATGGAGCGTGCTTTGGAATGACATAAGCTACAGACAATGGACAACTGCTTTTACAGAAGGCTCATTTTATGAAGGAACCCTGGAAGAAGGAACAATTGTAAAGTTTTTTGATCCTAATAATAACGGGATGTACAGCCGTGTTGAAAAAAACATACCTAATAAAGAAATGAAGTTTCTGCATCTGGGAGAAATCTATGACGGTGTGGAACAGCCACAGAATTGGGGCGAAGCTACGGAATCTTACATTTTAGAAGAAACAGAATCAGGAACCACTTTGAAAGGAGTAATACAAACTCCCGAAGAATTTAAAGGGTTCTTTGAAGACAAATTCCCTAAAGCATTGGGAATTGTTAAAAACCTTTCGGAAAATCAACTGTAAACCAACTACAAAATAAATATTATGGAAACATTATCTTACGAAACAGTCATTAA